>NZ_JBOZRT010000071.1:0-14376 GCF_050789165.1 Azospirillum sp. | reverse complement strand
GCAAGGTGATCGTCGCCATCAACAAGGATGAGGAAGCTCCCATCTTCCAGGTCGCCGATTACGGTCTCGTCGCCGATCTCTTCAAGGCGGTGCCGGAACTGACTGAGGTGGTCCCCGTTTCCCGGACGGTTTGACGGCCGGGATAAGCTTGGTTCAGGTTTCCATCAAGCCGCCAAATCGATGCCGTCCAGGACGCCTGCATAGGCCTCGTCCGGTGTCTTGCCGCCGAGCGCCGAATGCGGCCTCTGGAGTTGTAGTAGGAGATCCACCGGCCGAGCCCCGCCCGCGCCTCGCTGCCGGTTTCGAAAGCCTGGAGGTAACCGCACTCGTATTTCATCGACCGCCACAGCCGCTCGATGAACACGTTGTCCATCCACCGCCCGCGCCCGTCCATCGAAACCCGGACACCGGCCTCGGTCAAGATGTCGGTGAAGCGCGGGGTGGTGAACTGACTGCCCTGGTCGGTGTTGAAGATCTCCGGCCGGCTTTGTCAGGACTCATGCCACGTTGCCGGGAGTTTAGCCATTCCCCAGATCTCCCCTCTCAACGAGGAGGAGACGGATGCGTTGCCCGTACTGCCAGTCGGTGAGCACGACCGAGCGTTCGGATCGGACGGTGCACGGGTATTGCCGCTTCCGCTGCCGAGAGTGCCGGCGCGGTTTCAACGAACGCGCCGGCTCGGTGCTGGACCGCCTGCAGTTGCCCTCCGACGTCGTGTTCCTGATCGTGCTGTGGTGGTTGCGCCTGAAGCTGAGCCTGCGTGATCTGGCCGAGATCCTGCTCCTGCGCGGCTTGGTCTTCTCGCACGAGGCGGTGCGCGACTGGGAAGCCAAGCTGGCGCCGTTGCTCACCGAGGCTCTGCGTCAGCGCTGCAAGGGCAAGATCGGCCGCAGCTGGTACGTGGATGAAACGTATCTCAAGGTCACCGGCCAGTGGCAGTACCTGTACCGGGCTATCGACAGCGACGGCAACTTGGTCGATGTGAACCGTGCCGAGTTTCCTGGAGGCCCCGTTTCCTGAGAGGATGGGGTCATCATGATGAAGCAAGCATCACCCAAATACGCCCCTGAAGTCCGCAAGCGCGCCGTGCGCATGGTCTTCGAGCATCAAGGGGAGCACGCCTCGCAGTGGGCGGCGATCAGCTCGATCGCGGCGAAGAGCGGCTGCAATCCCGAGACGTTGCGGGGCTGGGTCCGGCAGGCCGAACGCAATCAGGGCACGCGGCCGGGCCCGACGACGGACGAGCGCGAGCGGATCAAGGCGTTGGAGCGCGAGAACCGCGAACTGCGCCAAGCGAACGAGATCCTGCGCAAGGCGTCAGCGTATTTCGCCCAGGCGGAGCTCGACCGGCCGTTCAAGAAATGATCGCCTTCATCGACGCGCAGCGCGCCGTCCACGGGGTCGAGCCGATCTGCAGGTTGCTGCCGATCGCCCCGTCCACTTAGAACCTATTCCAGTAGGTAGATGAACTCCCAGACGGTGACGGCACAGACGATGTGGAGCATGGCCCCGTAGGTGATGGCGAGCTTTTCCCAGCGGACCAGAATGTGGCGGTAGCGGTTGAGCCAGGAATGTGCCCGCTCCACCACCCAGCGGCGCGGGGTGAGCGGGTGAGCGGGTGAGCGGGTGAGCCGGCGTTGCGGCGCGATCCTCGCCCCGGCGCCGGATGTGGGCGGTCAGGCCGTAGTCGTAGGCGATCTGCCGCGGGCCGTCGTAATCGTAGCCCTTGTCCAGGCACAGGTGCTGGGGTTGCGCCGGCGCCGGCGCGGGGCGCGGCACGATGGTGGCCTCAAGCGTTTGCTCGAGCAGCTTGAAGTCGATCACGTTGGCGCCAGCGACCGCGAGGCCGAGGGGGAGGCCGCGGCCATCGGTCAGCAGCGAGCGCTTGGTCCCCAGCTTGGCGCGGTCGGTCGGGTTGGGGCCAACTTTTTTCCCCGCCCAGCGGCGCCTTGGTCATGGCCCCGTCCACCGCCATCCAACTCCAGTCGATTCCGACCAGTGCCTCGTAGGCCAAGAGCCCCTGGCGCCAGAACTCCTCGAACACCCCGGCATCAATCCACTCGCGCAAGCGCCGATAAGCGGAGGACGGCGAACAGATTCCCGTCGCCCGCAGGGCCTGCCATTGACTGCCGGTCCGCAGGACAAAGAAGATGGCGTCCATGGCCGCGCGATCCGGGATGCGCGGATTATGACAGCCCAGCGGGTGTGGCGGACGCTCGGGGAGCAGTGGCTCCATGCGCTCCCACAGCTCATCCGGCAACCGCCAGCCCGTGTCTCGGACCAACTTGCCCATTGGGAACCTCCAGGCTGCTATGCACCGGAATTTCAACAATCCAGCCCCAGAACCCTCCCTACCTGACGGCGTTGCAGAAGGGGACGAGGGGGCTGCGGCTATCCCGTAGCGCTTGAACCTTGTCCGGAAATCCGCCCGGCAATCATTTTGTCCGGAATGTCATAGCAGACTCGGTTTACGGACAGGGCCGGGGTTGGCCCGCAAACGGCCGGTAGATGGACAGGACAAATGGACCCACCGTCCATTTGTCGCCAAGAATTCGCCACCTCACGGCACTGCGAACACCGGTGCGAAGCCGCCGCCCGGCGTGCGGAAGTTGGTCGTTTGCCCCTGGTACAGGCGCGCAGCAGCAAGCAGCATCTCGCCACCGTAGGTGTAGAGCCGGACATCGGCCTTGAGCGGAGCCCCGGGATCGGCGGCGACCGCCCGCTCACCCGGAGGCGCAAAGCGTTGGGCGACGTAGCCGCCCTCCGCGATCCGCGCCCAGACGGATTTGGTCAGCTTATCCCCGCGGTAGGCGGCCTTACTGCCATAGCCCGTGGCCGGCTTGAAGAACAACTCCCGGCGCTGCTGCCAAAGGTCGTCCGCGTTTGCGGGTGTGACCTCCACCGTCCGCGGCACGACGTCCGCGAGCAGCGCCGCCGCGGCGTCGTCGAGCCCCCAGGCGGCAAGCCGTTCCGGATCGGACAACGCCACCAGGTTCCGCTTGTCGGCCAGCAGCGCGTGAACGCGCGGGTTGGGGGTGACAACCGCCGCTCCGGCCAGATAGGCCGCGCGCAGGGCGCCGTGCTCCGTCTGCTCAAGAGTGAAATCGACGAGACGGTTGTAGACCAAGTCGATCGGACGCCCGGCACCCAGCAGATGGCCACCGTCGAAGGACAGCGCCCGCGGATCGAGGATCACCGCCGCGACGCCGCGCGCTTCGAAGAAGCGGCGCACCAACAGGAACTCGGGGTGCAGGAACTGGCGTTCGGGCTCATCGTCGACGATGGCGACCCTCGTCGGGGTGCCGATGCCGCGCTGGCGCCGCCATTCCGCCTCGAACATGCGCCAGACCGCCTCCTCGAAGCCGCCGGGCGGCGGCACGGCGTTGGTCGGCGCGGCCTCGCCGCAGCAGGCCCACTGCGCGCGGGCCAGCAACGCGTTCAGGAAGGCGCCGCCGGCGTTGGTGTTGACCTCGATCAGCTTCGGGCCGCCGTCGCCGAGGTGGAAGTCGTAGCCCATGAAGGCCCCAGCCGTTCCCGGATCGAAACGGGCGATCTCCGGAGCACGGGCGAGCGCCGCCTCGATCCAGCCAGGCAGCCGGGCGGCCGTCTCGACGGCGCGCACCACGGCGCGCATGCCGTCGACATCCTCCCGCGCGACGAACAGCGGCGTGGCGGAGAACAGATGCGCATGGGACCCGGAAAGCAGGTCCCAGAGCCCGGGCTCGGCCGTCTCCGTCTCCAGCGCCTGCAGCAAGGCCGGACGGTCCAGCGTGATGCAGTGGCAGCCGTGGTTCAACTCCCGGCTCAGCGTTCGTGCGATCTCGATGGGGGTCATGCCATAAGCCTCCGCCGCATCCTCATGCCATGCGCCGGTGGCGAGGGCGGCAACATCCTCCCCAACGCGAAGAGTGGTCGTCAAGGATCCGCTCACCGGATCACGGCGCGCTGCCGTCGGCGTGCCGCCAGCGCAAGGGAGAGGACGGCGGCGACAACGGCAAGCATCAGCAGGACCGCGGCGATCAGCTTGAGGGCGTAGGACATGGCAAACCTCCTTTACCCCATACGCTGAGCGATTCCCGCCCATCCGTCTGTCGTGCGCTTCACAGGCGCAAGACTGTGAGCGGCCTCACAGACCGTCGCTTCCGTATGCCGACATCCTCCGCGCAACCCGGGCCGACACCGGAACGACGCCCACGATGCGGCGGGTGATCCGCCGCGATGACTGGCCGCCGGACCGTTGCGACGCCGGGAGTCATCAAGCCGAAGCGGGAGCTTCGGCCGAACCCGCTCGCGCACGGAGTTCTCGCCCCTTTCCAGGAACCGATGAGGTCGCCCATGCCCCCCGATACAACCAAGCCCACCGGACCGCCGGCGCTGCACGGCGCGCGGTGGCGTCGGCCGCTGTGGATGGCCGCGGCGTCGCTGCCGCTCCTCGGCGCGGCCGCGTGGCTCCTGCTCCACGGTGCCGAGGCCGATTTGCCCGCGCTTCCCGCAGGCTTCCAGTCGTCGCTTTCCACAGCGGCCGGCTTCTTCGGCCTGATCGCGCTGGAACTGACCGCGATCTTCCTCGCGGTCAGCGTGATGCTCGGCCTCGTCCAGGAATACCTGCCGATGCACGCGCTCAAGCGCGTGGTGCCCGATGGGATCAAGGGCAACGTCGCCGCCGCCGCCCTCGGGGCCCTGACGCCCTTCTGCAGCTGCTCGACCATCCCGGTCATGCTCGCCCTGCTTGAAGCGGGCGTCGGCTTCGGTGCGGCGGCGTCCTTCCTCATTGCCTCGCCGCTCGTCGACCCGATGGTCCTCATCCTGCTATGGCTGGCCTTCGGGTGGCAGGCCATGGCGTTGTACACGGTTATCACCATGACCCTGGCGGTGCTGGTCGGCTTGACCTGGGAGCGTCTGGGGCTCGCCCGTCACATCCGCGCCGTGCGCGTCACCGGCATTCCCCTGGGTCCGAGCGGCGCCACCTCCTTCCGCGGCCGCCTCGTTGCCAGCCTGCTCAAGGCGGCCTTCGTGTTCCGCAGCTTCCTGCCCAACCTTATGCTGGGCGCGCTCATGGGCTCGCTGATCTACGGCTTCGTGCCGGCGGACTGGGTGAGCACGGTGGCGGGGCCCGACAATCCCCTCGCCGTTCCGACCGCGGCGTTGATCGGCATTCCGCTCTACGTCCCGGTCGACACCATGATCCCGATCGGCCTTGCCCTCTACGCCAAGGGAATGAGCGTGGGCGCGGTGATCGCGCTGGTGATCAGCGCTGCCGGCACCAGCGTGCCCGAGTTGATCCTGCTCAACAGGATCTTCAAGCC
The DNA here is from genome assembly GCF_050789165.1 of Azospirillum sp. Classification (NCBI taxonomy): domain Bacteria; kingdom Pseudomonadati; phylum Pseudomonadota; class Alphaproteobacteria; order Rhodospirillales; family Azospirillaceae; genus Azospirillum; species Azospirillum sp. Next base: position 9,070 of record NZ_JBOZRT010000071.1, on the reverse strand, counting down.
CCGGCTTCTCGTCGTGTTCACGGCCACCGTCTTCCTGTCGGCCATCGCCGCAGGATTGATCTTCGACGCCGTCTTGTCCTGATACGGAGGAACCCATGTCTGTCCTGAAGGATCTCCTGGCCGCCCTGCTCGGCGGGTCGAACGACCCGTCCTGCTGCAAGATGGTCATCGAGGAAGTGCCCGAACCGGCCAGCGACGAGCCGGTCCCGGCCCCCGCCGCGCCCGACAGCTCCAAGCGGGGGGAGCCGGTGTCATGAGCTCCCGGACCTGCAGCATCCGCGCCTGCGCGCTCCCCTGGTTCAGCCAGAGGGTGCCGCGCTGGCGCCGCCCGATCGCGCTGATTGGCGCATCGGCCGCAACACTGTCCGCCTCCACCGGTGCGCTGCCGGCCGGGGGCGCGGAACTGGCGGCCATGGCCGCGGCCACGATCCTCCTCGCCGTGCTCGTCGGGCGGAGTCTGTCCGCGCCCCCCGCCGCGCTCGCCCTGGCGCTGGCCGTGGCGATGGCGACGACGACCGCGCTCGGCCTCGCCGGCGGATCGGTGGCCGGTGCGGTGGCGGCCCTGCTGTCCGTCGCCGGCGGCGTCCAACTCACCGCCGCGATCGTGCAGCAGGGCCGGCTTGACCTGCCCAAGGACCAAGCCATTTCCCGCGCGCTCGTCGGGCAGATGAAGCCGCTGTCGCTCACCGCCGCCATCGCGCTGGTCGGCGGCCTCGGTCTGGCCCTGCTGCCGGGATCGGGGCACCAGGCGCTCGGCCAAGCCGTGGCCGTGGGGGCGGGCGTCGCCTGGCTCTACGCGGTGCTGGTGTTCCCGGCCCTGGTGTCCGCCCTGCCGCCGCGGCTCGGCCGTGCGGGCGGCACGCTGCTGGCCAGACCCCGATGAGTGCCACCCCCGATCGCGCCACCCCCGCCGCACACCTGTCGGAGAAGACCATGCCCTACGATCTGCCCCAGCACGAGGCCGAGCGTCCGCGGGAGAGCGCGGACCGGGCCGCTCCCGCCATCGCGGTCGCCGGCGCCACGAAGACCTACCGGGCCGGCGACCAGACGCTCCACGTGCTCCGCGACCTGCACCTCGACGTCGCCCCCGGCGAAACCGTCGCCATTCTCGGCGTCTCGGGAACCGGCAAATCCACGCTGCTGAACATCCTGGGCGGTCTCGACCAGGCGGAGCACGGATCGATCACCGTTGGCGGCGTGGACCTCCGGGCGGCGACCACCAGCCGCCTGGCGCGCTTTCGGGCGGAGTCCATCGCTTTCATCTTCCAGTTCTACAACCTGATTCCGACGCTCACCGTGTCCGAGAACGTGCTGGCCGGCCTCCAGGCCGCACGCCGCACCACCGAGGCGGACGAGGCGCTGGTCATGGACGCGCTGCGCTCCGTCGGCCTCGAGGCCAAGGCGCAGGCCTTCCCGCAGGAGCTGTCCGGCGGCCAGCAGCAGCGCGTCGCCATCGCCCGCGCGCTGGTCAAGCGGGCCCCGGTCATCCTCGCCGACGAGCCGACCGGCAACCTCGACCGCGCCACCGCGAAGGACATCATCGCCCTGCTCGTCGACGCGGCGCGGCGGCGCTCGGCGGCCGTGGTCCTGGTGACGCACGATCCGTCGATCCTCGCCGAGGTCGATCACGCCTACCGTCTGCAGGACGGCCGGCTGGTCGCGGAGTGACGGCCATGCAAACCTCCCGATCCACCCTCCTGACACGCGCGCGCCGCGACGCGCGGGCGCTGCGGCTCCGGCTGCTCGGCATCGCCGCCATCCTCGGCATGGCGGTCGGCATGTACGTCGGCGTCAACTCGGCGATCCAGGCGCTGCACGGCACGCAGGACACTTACTACCGCGCCCTGCGCATGGCCGACGCCGAGGTGCGTTTCGTCCCCGACGACCTCGCCAACGTCCCGGATTTCTCCGGGATTCCCGGCGTGCAGGCGTGGGAGGCGCGGCTGACGGCGCCGGGGCAGCTCGTCCTGCCCGACGGCGAGATCTTTCCGACGGCGGTGGTGGCGCAGCCGCTCCCCGCCGCCGGGATCAACGAGGTCGAGGTGAACGAGGGCACCCCCCTCGATCCCGCACAGCCAGACGCCGTGCTGCTTGACCGCAACTTCGCGTCCTCGCACGGCGTGGCGGTCGGTGACCGGCTCACCCTGCGCATGGGCAACGCCGAGTACGCGCTCACCGTCCGCGGCATCGGGGTGAGCCCGGAATACCTCATCGCCCCGGCCAGCCCGAGCTTCTTCGTGCCGGTCAAGGGGTCCATGGCGGTGGTCTGGGCGCCGATCCGCATGGTCGCCGACCGCCTGGGCTTCACCCTTGTCAACAGCGCGGTGTTCAGACTGACGCCCGAGGCGGCGGCCGATCCGCAGGTGTTGCAGGCGTTGTCGCAGCGCGCCGAGGGGACGCTCGGCGTGCAGGAGGCGCTGCCGCGCTCCGAGAACCTCGGCCATATGTTCCTCGACGTTGACCTTGGCGCCTTCTCCGTCTTCGTGCCGGCGGTCATCGTCGTCTTCCTGCTGACGGCGCTCACCGTCGGCTTCTTCCTGATCTACCGGTGGGTGCAGGCGCAGCGGCAGACCCTCGGCCTGCTGCTGGCGCTGGGATACGGCCGCTGGCGGCTGCTGGCCGCGCAGCTCTACCCGCTGGCGCTGATCGCCGGGGCGGCGCTTCTCATCGCGATCCCGGTCAGCGTGGCGGTGCTGGCCGACTTTGCGCTGACCTTCGCCAACACCGTGGGCCTGCCGAGCCCGCGTCTGGCGATCGACCCGACGGCCGCCCTGCACGGCGTGTTCGGGCTTATGGCCGCGGTGGCGGCGATGGCGGCGTGGCCGCTGGCGAGCGTGCTCCGCCTGTCGCCGGCCGCGGCGATCCGCAACGGCGCTTCGTCGGACCGCGACGGCGCACGCTGGCGCACGCGCCTGCTGCACGGCCTGCGGCATCGGCCGCTGGTCGTCTACCCGGTGCGCAACGTCATCCGGACCCTGCACATCGGGGCCATGACCACGGCGGCGGTGGCGCTCGCGATCGGCGTCTCGATCTCGTACTTCATCGCCATCGGCTCGTTCAACACGGCCATCGTGAAGAACTTCGAGGATGACCGGTGGTCGGTCTCCGTCGATTTCCTGCTGCCGGTGTGGCAGGACGAACTGGGACGCTTCCGCGACACGCCCGGCGTCCGACGTATCGAAGAGGTGCTGCAGGGCCCGGTCCGCCTCGAAGCGAACGGCCGGGTCCAGCCGGTCACGGTGACCGGGTACGATCCGGACAACACGCTGCGTCGGCCGACCCTGCTGCGCGGCACCCTGCCCGGAGGCGGCGATAACGCCATCGCGCTGGAGCACAAGACGGCGCGGGCGCTCGGCGTCGAGGTCGGCGCACCGGTGCGGCTGGTCAGCGAGGACCGGCGCTTCGAGGTCCGGGTCGCAGCCATCTACTCCGGCGTCGTGCCCAACCTCGCCTACGCGCCGCTGGAGCGGGTTCGCGGCTGGCTGGACATGCCCGAGCAGCTGACCGGCATCCTGCTGGACCTGCCGGACCCCTCCGCCGAGACCCTGCGCCACCTCAAGCGGCAGCCGCTGGTCGGCGGCGTCACGCCGAAATCGCTGACCGTGGATCAGGTCAAGAAGACGTCGAGCGAGGAGGTGGAGATCATCTACGTCGCCGCCGCCTTCAGCATCATCGTGTGCGTCATCATCCTGATCGCCAGCGGCACCTTCACGGTCGGCGAACGCCGGGAGCAGTACACGACGCTGCGGACCATCGGTTTCGCCGACCGCACGGTCGGAACCCTCGTCCTCATCGAACTGCTGCTGCTCGGCGTCCTAGGCGCGGCGCTTGCCCCGGCGGTCGGCTACGCCATCGCGTCCTATCTGCTGAGCACGCTCAGCGCCGCCTGGTTCCAGGTCGATCCGCACGTGGGGTGGTTCGACATCCTGCTGCCGACCATTCCGCTGCTCACCCTTCTCCCGCTCTCGGCACTCCCGCCCATCAGGTCGGTGGTGCGGGTGCCGCTCGTCACCGCCCTCAAGCAAAGGAACTACGGATGATTCGCTTTCGCCCCCTCGCGCTCGCCGCCGGACTGGCTCTGTCGGCACTGCCGTTCCACCTGGCCGTCGCCGCCCCGGACGCAACCGCCATCGTCAAGGACTCCGATGCGGCGATGAAGCCGCAGACCGAGAAGACCTCCTACCGGATGACGTTGCTCAACACCGACGGGTCGGTGGAGCAGGTCCGCACCTTCACCACCTACTACCACCGCGGCAAGGGCGAGGAGCGCACGCTCCAGAAGTTCCTCAGCCCGCCGGTGCTGGCGGAGACCGGTCTGCTGATCGTCGAGGCCGGCCAGCCGGAAACCGAGACCTGGCTCTATCTGCCGACCAACCGGCGCATCCGGCGGGTCGCCGGGCAGGACAAGAGCAACCGCTACATGGGGACGGAGTTCTCGTACGAGGATTTCGAGGACTACCGGATGCCCTACTACCGCTTCCAGACGGTCGGCGAGAAGCGCGACCAGAAGGGCCGCGACTGCTGGGTCATCGACGCCGTCGCCGCGGCGCCGGCGCAGATCGCCGCCACCGGCTACGCCAGGAAGCAGTATTGGATCGACAAGAAGTCGCTCTACCCCGTGCGCGTCGAGTACTACGCCAAAGACCAGCAGCTGGAGAAGGTCTTCACGGTGCACACTCTGCGTGCGGTCGGCCGCTACTGGCGGCCGGAAAGCGAGGAGATCCGCAACGTCCGTACGGGCAAGGTCACCAAACTTGACATCCTCTCCAACGAGATCGACATCCCCTTGGATGAGAGGTACGTCTCACAACGCTATCTCAGGGGGGACTGAGTCGGGGGCTTGGCGGCGCGCCGTCCTCGCGGTGCCGGTGCTGGCCGGTCTGCTGGCCGGCACCGCGCGTGCGGAGACCGAGATCCCGGGGACGGGCGCCCAGGTCTCCGGCTGGCTTCTGGGGCGCTTCGGCTACGGCCTGAACGCCGGGAACCACGACCTTGTGCTGAACCAGCAGCTGCTCCAGCTTCAGGTGCAGCACCCCGACATCGCCGGCTGGCGTTTCGACGGCAAGCTGTGGGCCGAGCGGGAGGCGGCGCTGGAGCCGTCGACTTACCGGAAGGTGGATATCCGCGAGCTGGTGGTCGCCAGGAAGACCTCTTCCTACTCCGTGGCGCTGGGGCGGCAGATCGTCGTCTGGGGCAAGGCGGACGGCTTCAAGCTGGTCGACATCGTCAACCCGCTGGACCTGCGCGAGTCTATCCTCAACGACGACATCCGCAGCCGCCTGCCGCTGTGGATGGCCAACGTCCAGTTCTTCCCCGGCGAGGATCAGGAACTGCAATTCCTGCTGATCCCGCAGACCTATCACGACCGCATCTCGCCGCCGGGCAGCCAGTTTGATTTCTCCGCCGGATTGCCGGCCGGGGCCACCGTCCTGCCGCTGCAGGTGCCGGCGGGACGGCCGGAGAACTGGAGCTTCGGGGCGCGCTGGTCGGCGACGCTGGGCGACTTGAACGTTCACGCCATGGCTCTGCGCACCCTGACCGGTGCGCCGGTGGTCTTCCCTTCGGTCGATCCGCAACGTGGACTGGTGCTCCGTCCGGAGGTGGTGCGCCGCACGATGATCGGCGCCGCCGCCGACACCTCGCTGGGCGACGCGGTGCTGCGCCTGGAACTCGCCGTGACGCCGGACGAGTACCGGGCGCACGCAACGCCGTCGGGGATTCCGGAGCTGCGACGGGAGACTGCAATCCGCTCGCTGGTCGGTGTCGACTGGACCCTCGGCGACTGGTTCGTCAGCCCCCAGCTCTTCAACGTTCACGCCCCCGGCAAGCCGGGCATCGCGGCGGAACCCGACGGCACATACGCGTCGCTGGTGGTCGAGCGGAAATTCCTTTTCGACAAGCTGACCACGCGGGTGTACGCGGCGACCGGACTCGACCGCCGGGACTATTGGATCGCCGGCTCGGCCCGCTACCAGGTTTCCGACCAGCTGGAGCTGTTCCTCGGGATCGACCTCCTGGGCGGGGACCGCCGGCAGTTCTTCGGCGAGTTCAACCGGCGTGACCGGGTGGTCGCCGGAGCGACGATCTTCTTCTGATCAGCCGCGCGGGACGCACAGGAGGGCGCGCAGCGCCGCCGGCAGCAGCTTCAGCACGAGAAGCGTGGTTGCGAGATAGAAAGCGGCCGCCAAGCCCAGGACCATGACCCAGGCGCTCCAGTCGGCGCGGGCTTCGCTGAGCAGCTTGGCGACGGTGGTCAGCTCGCCGATGCCGATCACCACGAGTGCGCCGGTGTCCTTCAGCAGCGAGGCCCAATGGGTGAGCAGCGCCGGCAGGCCGCGCCACAGCGCCCAGGGCAGGCGCAGGGTCAGCCATTCGCGCCAGGGGGAGACGCCCATGATCCGGGCTTGGGCGGCAAGCGTCGGCGGGTAGGCGGCGACGAAGGAGCGCAGGATCTCCCCGGTGTGCGAGAAGGAGTAGAGGGCAAGAGCCAGCATGCCGGCGAGCAGCATCGAGGCGGACACCAGGTGCGCCAGGACGAACACCAGCAGCAACGGCGGGACGCCGCGCAGAACGGCGCTGGCGGCTTGCAACGGCAGCGCCGTCAGCGGCAGCGCAGTCGCCGCGGTGGCGTAGAGAAGACCGAGCAGAACCGCAGCACCCCCGGTCGCCAGGAACAGCAGCACGGTGAGCAGCAGCCCGCCCGGCTGCTGGTCGGGCAGGCCGAAGAGCAGCAGCGTCGCGGTGTCGAGCAGCGTGGTCATGCGGTCTGGTCCATTGTTTGGACGGGGGTTCGGGCGGGCCGCAGGGCACGCTCCAGCCCTCGCACCGCCGCCCAGATGGCGAGGCTGAGGCCGGCGTAGCCCAGGGCGCCGACGGTGGTGAACAGAAACACCTGCGCGCTCGCCTCCGACTGGCCGCGGATGAGCCCGAACAGGTCGGCGACCGGGAAGAGCGAGGCGAAGGCGGTGTTGTGCAGATGGTGGATCAGCCGGGTGCCGGTCGGCGGCAGCACCAGCCCCAGGACCTCGCGCAGCAGGATGCCCAGCTTGCGCAGCGGGTGGTGCGCCAGCAGCTGGAGCTGGTCGCGCCGTCCGGAATCGAGCGCGCCGTAGGCGGCCTGGAAGATCATCGCCAGATGCCCGCTCGAGCCCAACGCCAGACCGAACACGATGGCCCAGGCGATGTGCTGGAAGGGAGCGATGGTGCCGACGAAGATGGCGGGAAGCGGCAGCCCGGCGCCGGAACCCATCGCCAGCATGCCGGCGGCGATGACGAGGACGCTCGTGGGAATGCCCCGTGTCGTGTTGATGAGCGCGACGCTGACCAGGCGCACCGGCCGCAACGGGCTGTTGATGCCTTGCACCAGCACCAGCGCCAGGACGATGGACAGCGCGGCGCTCGCCGCCCACAGCGTCAGCGTCGCGACCGTGGCTTGGCCGACCGACAGAACGAGGGCCAGACTGCTGCCGGTGTCGTCCTGGAACACGAGGTCTCTCCTCTGCGGGCTCGGGAGGATGGGGGCGATATCCTGGGCGATGGATACGCGCCGGGGGCGTCGGGCGCTGTGAGGCGGCTCTCACCCGACCCGTGTTCCCACGTCCAGCAGCGGGCCTGACCGATGCGGGAGCGGGGTAGGCGCCGTCACGGATCGGGCCCGGGCGGAGGGGGCTCGGTCCATTCGATCTCCACCAGCGGCGGCCGGTCGTTGGCCGGTATGGGCATGAACAGCGGGCCGCCGCAGCAGCGCACCGGCGGCAGGCGGCACGGCGGCGGCGCGGGCTTGGGCGGCGGCGCGGCGGCCGCCAGATCCGCCTGCCGGTCCATGGTGTCGGCGAGCTGGAGCAGGGTGCGGGCGAACTCGTGCGCACCGAATCGGGTCGCACGGGCGGCGGCGCTCCGGGTGGTCCGCGCATGGGCCCGCCACTCTTCGCAGGTGAGCATGGCACGGGATCCTTTCGCAGTTGCGGGCCGCCGGCCGCCCTACACCGCCACCATCCGGTGCTCGCTGCGGTACTGCAACAGGCGGGGCGATGCATCGATGAACGCGTCCTGGCAGCGGGCGATGGTCGGCAAGGTCGCGTCGGTGAACACCAGGCCTTCGACGCGCATGCGCGCCAGCGCGGTCGTCTCGAACGCCCAGAGATGCCCGGCGATCTCGATGTTCACGGACGCGAACATCATGAACGCCTTCTGCCGCGGGTGGATGTCGGCCAGGCGCACGTCGCGGATGTGGTCGTAGTAGTGCACCCGCTCCGGCCGGCCGAGCGCATCGAGCCACAGCTCCCAGACGTCGCGCACCGTCGGGATGGCGGGACCATCGGAGACCAGATTGACGACACCGGAGGCGTCCGGCCGCTCCAGAAGGTGCGCCATGGCGTTCTGGAAGCTGTCCTGGTGGATGAAGTTGAAGGGCTGCCGCGGCGCCACGGCGTGCAGCTCCGGGTGGTGGCGGTCGTACAGCAGCCGTTCCAGGCCGGACCACAGCTGGTACAGCCCGTAGCGCTTGCCGCTGTAGCGCCCGGTGCGGCTGTCGCCGATCACCACGCTGGGGCGGACGATCAGGTACGGCAGGCCGCCCGCGGCCACCAGCCGCTCCGCCGCCCGCTTGGTCCGTGTGTAGGCTGTCGGATCACGGACCGGATCGTCCAGCAGCGCCTCGTGCACCGGGTCGTCGCGGTAGCCGGAGCTGAAGGCGGTGGAGACGAACACGACGCGCCGTGCATTCACCTCCCGGGCCAGGGCCACCATGCGCCCGGTGAAGGCCACGTTGACCGCCTCGAGCTCGGCGTCGTTGAAATAGTCGAGGCAGCCGGCGCAATGCACGACGTCGCCGATGGCAAGGCCGGACAGCGCGCGCCGCCCGGCTTCGCCGAGGCCGCCGGCGTCGAGGGGCGCCAGAACGAGCCGACGCCGCAACTCGTCGTCGGCGAGCGGCCGGCCCTCGGCAACCAGTTCAGGATGGATGCGGGCCGCCAAGCTGTCGATGTCGTGGCCCGCGCGAACCAGGGCCCCCACCGGCTTGTCGGTGCGGGCGAGCCGCACCGCGGCGAGCAGGGCACCGAGGAAGCCG
>NZ_JBOZRT010000070.1:0-7637 GCF_050789165.1 Azospirillum sp. | reverse complement strand
CGGTGGTGTTCGGCCCCAGCAGCGGCCGCATGGTCTCCACCGCGCCCGGCACCGAGTGGGCCTTCAGCGCGACGATGACGTAGTCCTGCGGTCCCAGTTCGGCGGCATCATCGGTGCAGCGCGGGTGGACGGTAACGTCCTCGTCCTTGGCCAACAGGCGCACCCCCCTCTCGCGCATGGCCGCGAGGTGGGCGCCGCGGGCGATCAGGCTGACCTCGGCGCCGGCCTGGTGCAGGCGCACGCCCATGTAGGCGCCGATGGCGCCGGAGCCAAAGATGCAGATCTTCATACCCGTCCCTCCCGCTTTTTCCCGTTTCGGATGCTGTCGGTATGCGCTGGTTGGTCGGGTCGCCAGCAATCGGCCGTCCCAACAACACGGAGTTTGGTATACCAAATACCGTATGTCAACATCCTTGAGGGAGAGCCATGCGGCGCGCGAGGGGTAGGGATGCTGCACCCGCGTTGTGACAACGCGGGCGGACTGATCCCTGTCAATCCGACGTGGGAGGGAGGGGTTTAACGTGGCGCCGAACCACAGAGGGCGCCGTCATGAGCGACGTGCAGGACGACCAGAGCTACGTCGAACAGCTGATCGAGGATTATTGCGGGGACCGGATCGCCGGCTTTCCCTGCGCGTGCCGGATCGAGATCCACCGCCAGTTCGGCGATGTGATGTGGCACGAGGGCATCGAGGCGCTGACCCCGGCACGCGTCGACACGATCATCGCGTACGCGACCGCGCACCCGGCCGAAGCCGCCTGACCGGCGGCCGTACTCACATCAAGATCTGGAAGCGTCTGTAAGGATGGTCGGCCATCCCGGCCCCTGCCATGTGCGAGGGGTGGGATGGTGGGCGCAGTAGGGATTGAACCTACGACCCCACCCGTGTGAAGGGTGTGCTCTCCCGCTGAGCTATGCGCCCATCCCGGCTTGTCGCCGTCTCGCCTTGGAGCGAAGCGCCCCGCCGCGGTGGAGCGCTTTCTAAAGGGCTGTCCGGGCGATGTCAAGCGCCCGCGCGCACTCTTTTCGCAAAAGAATCCGCACTCCCCGCAAGCCCGATACACCACGTCACGCAGCGGGCATGGTTACCGGTTCGTTAAGCCAAAAGCGGCGGATTTGCTTAATGGATCATTAACCATGCCATCCCTTCGCGCCCGATCGCGCCCGGCGGCGCTGCGTGACGGGTGTATCGCCCTACCCCGCGTGCCAGGGACCGCCGGGCCGGGCGAAGCCCTCCACGTGGTCGCGCAGCTTCTGCACCTGCGGCGGCGTCAGTTCCAGGCCGAAGCGGTCGCGCAGCGCCTCAGCCAGCGCGCCACGGGTGGGGCGCGCCCCCGCAACCGACAGCAATCGGTAGGCGGCGAAGCCGGCGACGTAGCGCCGCACCAGTTCCGGCCGGGCGCGCAGCTGGCGGGCCTGCGCGCTGTCGGATCCATGCAAGTGTTCGGCGAGGCGCCGCGCCGCCTCATCCGGCTGGATCGCCGGCAGCGGCACCGGCGGTTCGGCGGGGCCCGGCGTCGCTCCGGCCGCGCGCCGGCGGCGCTGGCGGTCGCGGTCGCCGGCCCTCAGGCGCTCGGCGTAGTCGGCGTCGGCAGCGCGGCGGGCGGTGCGGCGGGCGTTGGCGCGGGCGTTGCGCTCGGCGCGCAGCAGCCGGTCGCGCGCGCCCTCCTCCGGCGCGCCGCCCAGCAGGAAGGCGATCTCCTCCGGCGACAGCCGGGCAAGGTCGGCGTCGAGATCCTCGGGCAGGGATTCGGGCGCGGGTTCGGGAGGATCGGTGCGGTGCGGCCTGGCCATGTCAGGCACAACACCGGAAGGGGCCTCAGGGTGCCAGCGCCGCCAGACGCTGCAGCGCCGCCGGTAGCTCGGCGAAGCGGTCGAACACCAGGTCGGCGCCCAGCGCGTGCACGTCGCCGCGCGGGTAGCCGTAGCTGACCAGCGCCACCGGGATGCCCGCCGCGCGGGCCGACAGCACGTCGTTGACGCCGTCGCCGATCATCGCCGCACGCCCGCCGCCCAACGCCTGCAGCACGTGCCGCACCGGCCCCGCGTCCGGCTTGCGCACCGGCAGCGTGTCGCCGCCGGCCACCGCACCGAACAGCCCGCCCAGGCCGATCATGTCGAGGACGCTGCGCGCGATGCGCTCCGGCTTGTTGGTGCACAGGCCCAAGCCGACGCCGGCCTGCGCCAGCGCCCGCAGGGTGTCCGCCACGCCGGGGTACAGGCAGGACGGATCGGCCGGCAGCTCGAAGTAGCGGTCGGTGTAGTCCGCCAGCACGGCCGGCAACTCCGCCTCGTCGAGCGGCGCGCCGGTTTCCCTGAAGGCCTGGCGCAGCAGGTTGGCCGAGCCATCGCCGACCATGCCGCGCACCCGGTCCACCGTCACCGCCACGCGGCCGTGCGCCGCCAGCGTGCCGTTCAGCGCCAGCGCGATGTCGGGCGCGCTGTCGATCAGCGTGCCGTCGAAGTCGAAGACCAGCGCGGCGAACGGCATTCCGGAAGTATCGGACATCGGCGGTCGTTCCTGTGCGTAAGAAGACGGGTTTCGATAGCACCGTGCGGCGGGCGAACTCAAGCGGCGCGGATCGGCTTGCAGTCGCCGCGGGCCTTCCCACCTTCAGACAACTGCCGGCAGACGACCGCCGGCAGACAACCACCGGTGCCGCGGCAACGTTGAAGGACGCCCACCAATGCTCTAGACAGGCAGGCTCCCGGGCAGCCCGGCGCCTATTGCAGCTTGACACAAAAGTTGACTTGGGCGGCGCACGCCGTCTGTGGCACTGAAGGACCGCGCCCCGGCGCCAAGACCGAGAAGACCGAAAGCCTAGCAGGGACCCGCATGACCCGTCGTCCGCTCGCCTGTGTGATCCTTGCCGCCGGCAAGGGCACGCGCATGAAGTCCGACCTGCCGAAGGTCCTGCACCGCGTCGCGGGCCGGCCGATGATCGGCCATGTCCTGGCGGCGGTCGGCGAGCTCGACCCCGACCACGTCGTCGTCGTCGTCGGGCCGGGCATGGAGGACGTGGCGGCCTCCGTCGCCCCCTACCCCACCGCGGTCCAGGAGCGCCAGCTCGGCACCGCCGACGCCGTACGCGCCGCCTTCGGCCTGCTGGAGGGCTTCCCGGGCGACGTGCTGGTGCTCTACGGCGACACGCCTCTGGTCACGCCGAAGACGCTGCGCGCCATGGTCGAGGCGCGGGCGCAGGTGTCCGATCCGGCCGTGGTGGTGCTCGGCATGCGCCCCGCCGATCCCGGCGCCTACGGCCGCCTGATCCTGGACGGCGGCGGCGGCCTGGAGAAGATCGTCGAGTACCTGGACGCCGCGCCGGAGGAGCGCGCCGTCGGCCTGTGCAACGCCGGCCTGATGGCCTTCGACGGCGCGCGGATGTTCGACCTGATCGGCCGCATCGGCAACGACAACGCCAAGGGCGAGTTCTACCTGACCGACGTGGTGCAGATCGCCCGCGCCGGTGGCCACGCCTGCGCCGTGGTGGAAGGCGACGACCAGGAGGTGATCGGCGTCAACGCCCGCGCCGAGCTGGCCGAGGTCGAGGCGCTGCTGCAGCGCCGCCTGCGCCGCGCCGCCATGGACAACGGCGCCACCCTGGCCGACCCGGACACGGTGTACTTCAGCTTCGATACCAAGCTCGGCCGCGACGTGGTGGTCGGGCAGAACGTGGTGTTCGGCCCCGGCGTCACGGTGGGCGACCGCGTCGAGATCAAGCCGTTCTGCCATCTGGAGCAGGTGACGGTGTCCTCCGGCGCCATCCTCGGCCCCTACGCCCGGCTGCGCCCGGGCGCGGTGATCGGGCCGGACGCGCACATCGGCAACTTCGTCGAGATCAAGAACGCCACCGTCGAGGCCGGCGCCAAGGTCAACCACCTGACCTACATCGGCGACGCGCGGGTGGGGGCGAAGGCCAACATCGGCGCCGGCACCATCACCTGCAACTACGACGGCTTCGGCAAGTACCGGACGGACATCGGCGAGGGGGCCTTCATCGGCTCCAACTCCTCGCTGGTGGCGCCGGTCAGCGTCGGCGCGGGCGCCATCGTCGGCGCGGGCAGCGTCGTTACCCAGGACGTGGCGGCGGAGTCGCTGGCGGTGGCGCGCGGGCGTCAGCAGTCCTACCCCGGCTGGGCCGCCGACTTCCGCGACCGGAAGCGCCTCGAAAAGGCGAAAAAGGGCTAAGGTTAGACGTTCTTCCCCTCAGGAGACGGGTACATGTGCGGCATCATCGGCATCCTCGGCACCCACGAAGCGGCCCCGCGTCTGGTCGAAGGCCTGCGGCGCCTGGAATACCGGGGCTATGACAGCGCCGGCGTCGCCACGCTCGTCAACGGCCACATCCAGCGCCGCCGCGCCGAGGGCAAGCTGGTCAACCTCGACATGAAGCTGCGCGACGACCCGCTGCCCGGGGTGGTCGGCATCGGCCACACCCGCTGGGCCACGCACGGCGGCCCGACCGAGAACAACGCCCACCCGCACGCCACCAAGCGCGTCGCCGTCGTCCACAACGGCATCATCGAGAACTACGCCGAGCTGAAGGCCGAACTGATCCGCCACGGCCACGTGTTCGAGAGCGCCACCGACACCGAGATCATCGTCCACCTCGTCACCCATTACCTGGAGCGGGGGATGGGCCCGGTGGAGGCGTTCTCCGCCGCGCTGAAGCGCTTCGAGGGCGCCTTCTCGCTGGCGCTGATCTTCGCCGGCGAGCACGACCTGATGGTCGGCGCGCGGCGCGGCACGCCGCTGGCCGTCGGCTACGGCGAGGGCGAGATGTACCTCGCCTCCGACGCCTTCGCCCTGGCGCCGCTGACCAACCGGCTGGCCTATCTGGAGGACGGCGACTGGGTGGTGCTGACCCGCGACGGTGTCACCATCCGCGACGCGTCCGACCAAGTGGTGGAGCGCACGGTCAAGACCTCGGCGGTGTCCGGCGCGCTGATCGGCAAGGACGGCTACCGCCACTACATGCTCAAGGAAATCTATGAGCAGCCGCAGGTGATCGGCGACACGCTGAACGCCTACATCAACCCCGAGACGCAGTATATCAGCCTGCCCGAGTTCCCCTTCGACATCGCCAAGGCGACCAAGCTGACCATCGTCGCCTGCGGCACGGCGTACTACGCCGGCGTGGTGGCGAAGTACTGGTTCGAGACGCTGGCGCGCATCCCGGTCGAGGTCGATATCGCGTCGGAGTTCCGCTACCGCGAGGCGCCGATGCCGGAGGGCGGCATCGCGCTGTTCATCTCGCAGTCGGGCGAGACGCTGGATACGCTGGAGGCGCTGCGCTACTGCAAGCGGCAGGGCCAGCACATCCTGTCCATCGTCAACGTGCCGGAGAGCACCATCGCCCGCGAGAGCCACGCGGTGCTGATGACCATGGCCGGCCCGGAGATCGGCGTCGCCTCGACCAAGGCCTTCACCACGCAGCTGACCACGCTGGCCTGCCTCGCCGCCGTCGCCGGGCGCGCCCGCGGCGCCATCGCGCCGGAGCGCATGCGCGACATCGCCCGGTCGCTGCGCGAGGTCCCCGCTCGCGCCGCCGAGGTGCTGGCGCACGACGAGCGCCTGCGCGAGCTGGCGCAGGAGGTGAGCGAGGCGCGCGACGTGCTCTACCTCGGCCGCGGGGCGATGTACCCGCTGGCGCTGGAGGGGGCGCTGAAGCTGAAGGAGATCAGCTACATTCACGCCGAGGGCTACGCGGCGGGCGAGCTGAAGCACGGCCCGATCGCGCTGATCGACGAGGCGGTGCCGGTGATCGTGCTGGTGCCGTCGGACGGGCTGTTCGACAAGGTGGTGTCGAACGTGCAGGAGGTGTGCGCGCGCTCCGGCAAGGTGCTGCTGATCGCCGACAAGAAGGGCGTCGACCGACTGGGCGAGCGGGTCCGCTGGTCGGTCGAGCTGCCGGCCTGCGACCCGCTGGTGGCGCCGATCCTCTACGCCATCCCGGTGCAGCTGCTGGCCTACCACACCGCCGTGCTGAAGGGCACCGACGTCGACCAGCCGCGCAACCTGGCGAAGAGCGTCACGGTGGAATGAGGGAGAAATGCATCCCTATAGTTGTTGTTGGCTGACAATAATGTTTGCGCATGTACAACAAAGTTTGCTCATGCACAAAATAGTCTGCACATGAGTAACCGCCCTCCAGAGCACATAGACAAAAAAGTCCGCACATAGCTCAGCTTGCGTTTCCCCCGCGTTGGCGTATCCTCAAACGAGGTAGGCGCCCCCGTGGGGGTAGGCATGGCTCGCAGTCGGTACGGGTTCACCGAGGACAAGATCGCGCGCTTCTACAAAGAGCGGCAGGCCCGCTCGGCGCCGCTGGTTGCCGAACTGAAGGCGTGGCTGGAGAAGCAGCTCGCGGCGGTGTCGCGCAAATCGACGCTGGCCGAGGCGATCCGCTATGCGCTCAGCCGCTGGGAGGGGCTGACGCTGTTCCTTGCCGACGGCCGGGTGGAGATCGATAGCAACAGCGTGGAGCGTTGCATCCGCCCGCTGGCCCTGACGCGCAAGAATGCTCTGTTCGCCGGCAGCGACGGCGGCGGCGAGCACTGGGCGACGATCGCCTCGCTGGTGGAAACCTGCAAGCTCAACGGCGCCGATCCGCAGGCGTGGTTCACCGAGGTGCTGAGCAAACTCGCCGGCGGACACCCGATCACCAAGCTCGATGAACTGCTGCCCTGGAGCTATGCCCGGCAGGCCGAAACCGCCGTGGCCTGAAAACACCGCTTACACCGCTCCTGCGCCCAGCAGTACCAGTTCGGCTTGCGTGTGGAGGACACCGACCGACCGCGCAACCTCTTCCCCGCCCCCGACGCCAACGGTCTCTGCCCCCGCTGATCCCGCGTTCCCTAGCACCTAAGCCCTCAGGAGGTTCCATGCCCACCCGTCACGTTCGTTACGATCTCGCCGCTGGAGGCAGCGTTGTGGTTGAGGAGTCCGTCACCGACCAGGGCGGTCTGGTCGGGGTCGGCGATGTGGTGGAAAACGCCCGTCAGCGTTTCGAGGCGTTGTCCGGCATCCGCCCGGCGACTGCCGCCGTTCTGGAACAGGTCGCCTCCCTGGTGGACGGGCCGGACACCATAGCGCTCAAACCGGGCTTTTCCCTGAAGGGCGAAGTCGGGACTGTGCATCGGCCTGCAACACTGGGCCAGTTTCAGGGGTGATCGGCGTCCAATAACCAGCCACCCCTGATCTGGCAGGCTACCACCCTGGGTTTGGACGACGGGGTGGCGGACAGGGATGCTGACGGTGGAGACGATTGCACGGATACGGCGGGAGCACGCGAAAGGGAGGAGCATCCGGGCGATTGCCCGGTCGCTGAAGCTGTCGCGGGAGACGGTGACGAAGTACCTGCGCTCGGGCGAGACGGCGCCGCGCTATGAGCGCCAGCACCAGCCATTCCCGAAGCTGGCCGGCTTCCAAGAGGAACTGGAACGGCTGATCCTGGAGAACGAGCGGCAGCCAGCCCGCGACCGGCTTGATTATCTGGGGATCTTCGGGCGGCTCAAAGACGCCGGGTTCCAGGGCGGGTACGACGCGGTGCGCCGCTACATCAAACGCTTCAAGCAGCGCCAGCCGCCGGGCGGACCGGTGGACGCCTACGTGCCGCTGACCTTCGCTCCCGCCG
>NZ_JBOZRT010000069.1:0-45075 GCF_050789165.1 Azospirillum sp. | reverse complement strand
GTTGCCCGTGTTGTCGAGCGTGACGATGTCGGTGCCCGCGCCGCCGACCAGGATCTCCAGGCCGCGCACGAAGGTGGTGTTGCCACCGGTGCCGATGGTGACGACGTCGGTGCCCGAACCGCCGACCAGCGTCTCGACACCCAACACCAGGGCGGTCTGGCCCGCGGCGCCGAGGGTGATGAGATCCGTGCCGGCGCTGCCGACCAGCGTCTCGAGCAGCGAGACCACCGAGGTGGCGCCGAGCGAACCGGTGGTGACGACGTCGAGGCCCGAACCGCCGAGCAGCGTCTCGACGGCCGCGACGACCATCGTGTTGCCGCTGCCGGACAGCGTGATGGAGTCGGTGCCGACGCCGCCCGTCAGGGTCTCGAGCAGCGAGACGAAGCTCGTGCTGCCGAGCGAGCCGATGACGATGGAGTCGGTGCCCGTGCCGCCGGTCAGCGTCTCGATTGCCAGGATCGTCACGGTGGTGCCGGTGTTGCCGATCGTCACCAGATCCGTGCCGGCGCTGCCGGTCAGAACCTCGACATCGCGCACGGTGATGGTGTTGCCCGAACCGGCCAGGGTGACCGCGTCGGAGCCCGACCCGCCGACCAGGACCTCGACGGCGCTGGCCACGACGGAGTTGCCGCCGGCGCCCAGCGTGACGATGTCGGAGGCCGCACCGCCGGTCAGCGTCTCGACGCCGCTCAGCAGGAGGGTCGCGCCAGACGCGCTGATGGTGATGTTGTCGGTGCCCACGCCGCCGGTCAGCGTCTCGATCAGCGAGACCACCGCAGTGGCGCTGAGCGAGCCGATGGTGACGACGTCGGAGCCAGAGCCGCCGAGCAGCGTCTCGACCGTCTGAGCGACAACGGTGTTGCCGGAAGCGCTCATCGTGATGATGTCGGTGCCGGCGCCGCCGGTCAGCGTCTCGAGCAGCGACACGGTGACCGTGTTGCCCGAACCGCCGAAGGTGACGGAGTCCAGACCCGAACCGCCGGTGACGCTATCGACCGCCGAGATGAAGGTCGAGATGCCGCCGGCTGCGATCACCACCGACTCGGAGCCGGTGCCGCCGATCAGCGTCTCGACGCCGCTCAGCAGGAGGGTCGCGCCGCTGTTGTTCAGCGTGATGGCGTCAGTGCCGGCGCCGCCCGTCAGGGTCTCCAGCAGCGAAACGACCGTGGTGCTGCCGAGCGAACCGAGGGTGACGGCGTCCGAACCGGCGTTGCCGGTCAGGGTCTCGAGCGCCGAAACGAAGATGGTGTTGCCGCCCGTGGCGAGCGTGATGGCGTCGGTGCCGACACCGCCAACCAGCGACTCGAGCAGCGAGACCACCATCGTCGAGCCCAGCGAGCCGAGGCTGACGAGGTCGGTGCCGGCGTTGCCGGTCAGCGTCTCGATCGCGCCGGCGACGACCAGCGTGTTGGTGCCGGTTCCCAGGACGATGTTGTCGGTGCCCGCGCCGCCGGTCAGCGTCTCGACCAGCGAGACGGCCATGGTGCCGCCTGCCGCGCCGATCGTGATGTTGTCGGTGCCCACGCCGCCGGTCAGCGTCTCGAGCAGCGAGACGACTGTGGTGGCACCCAGCGAGCTGACGGTAACGACGTCGCTGCCGGCACTGCCGGTCAGAGTCTCAATGCCGGTGAAGAGCGTGAAGCTGCCCGCCGCACCAAGCGTGATGCTGTCGGTGCCGACGCCGCCGGTCAGAGTCTCGATCAGCGACACGACCGTCGTGTTGCCGAGCGAGCCGAGCGTGATGCTGTCGGTGCCAGCGCTACCGGTCAGAGTCTCCACCAAAGAGACGACCGCGGTGCCGCCCGCCGCACCGAGCGTGATGGAGTCGGTGCCGACGCCGCCGGTCAGAGTCTCGATCAGCGAGACGACCGTAGTGGCGCCCAGCGAGCTGATGGTGACGCTATCGGTACCGGCGGAGCCGGTCAGAGTCTCAATGTCAGTGAACAGCGTAAAGCTGCCGGACGCACCGAGCGTGATGGCATCGGTGCCAGCGCCGCCGATCAGAGTCTCGATCAGCGACACCACCATGGTGCTGCCGGTCGTGTCGATGGTGACGTTGTCCGTGCCGGCCGCGCCGGTCAGGGTCTCGAGCAACGAGACGAGTAGCGTGTACCCGGTCGTCGCAAGAGTGATGTTGTCGGTGCCTGCACTGCCGACCAGCGTATCATTGACGCCGGAGTATGTGGCGGTACCTGAAACTGCAGTTGACGCCATTCGTTAGATCCCCTTTCGCCTTCTAACCAGGCCTTAACGCGCATAGCGCACGGGTGGGCGAACGGGGAACCCCTCCCCGCCCAACCTCCTCTCTATCCGAAGTGGTATTGCGAGGCAACGCAAAAAGGCGCTGCCCGACCGCCGGATGATGTCGAGTGTTGTGAAAGTGCCACCATCACCAAAGCCTGGAACGCCGGCCGCCTTTGTCCTCGCGGCGCCTTTGTCCGGGCGGCACGGCGAAAGGCACCAGACCATATGGCCGAGGTTCAGTATTGGCCACTTGGCGGGGCGGGCGGGGCGCTCCCACCTGCCCCGACGGCCGGGACCCGGCGATTCGGCCATAACTGCTGCATCACCCGGACGGCCGTGCTATCTACCTGCGCCCGTCATGCGGCCATTTGGCAGGAATCGCGAACATGCCCATCCTTGTCCCCGTATCCTGGGGTGAACTCCTCGACAAGATCGCCATTCTGGACATCAAGGAGCAACGGATCTCCGACGAAGCGAAGCTGGCGAACGTTCGGCGCGAGCGCGACGCCCTCAACGCCGTGGTTGCCGCGCACGGCGCGCTCCCCGACGGGGCTCGCCGCCTCATCGACGATCTGCGGAGCGTGAACGAGGCGATCTGGGACATCGAGGACGGCGTGCGCGACTGCGAGCGCACCAAGGATTTCGGCCCGCGGTTCGTGGAACTGGCGCGCGGCGTCTACCACAACAACGACCGGCGGGCGGCGCTGAAGCGTCAGCTCAACGACCTGCTCGGCTCAGAGCTGATCGAAGAGAAGTCCTATCAGCCGTACTGAAACGGGCCGGTCGCCCGGCAAGGTTCCGACATGAGCGCCCCCCAGCACGCCGCTCCCGCGCCAGACTGCACCGATCCCGCCGCGTGGACCGCCCACGCCGAGGCCCTGCTCGAGCTGGGCCGGCCGGAGGAGGCCGTGGCCGCCGCGGCCCGGGCCCGCGACCTGCGGCCAACGGCAGACGCCTGGGCCGCGCTCGCCCTGGCCTGCCTCGCGGCGAACCGGACCGACGACGCCGCGGAAGCCGCGGCCGGCGCCCTTGCCATCGACGGCGGGCACGCTCCGTCGCTGCGCGTTCTGGCTCTGGCGTCCCTGCGCCGTCAGCGGATCGCCGAAGCGGAAACCTTCGCGCTCGCCGCGCTGCGCGCCGACGGAACCTACCCGGAAGGACTGGCGGCGCTTGCCCTGGTGCGCATGGTCCAGGGTGACCTGGGGCAGGCGGACGCCCTGCTGGCCCGCGCCACGGCCGCCAAGCCGACGATGGCCGAGGCGTTCGCCAACCGCGCCGCCGTGCTGGCGCGCCTCGGGCGCGACGACGACGCGGCCGCCGCCGCCGCGCGGGCGCTGGAACTCAAGCCGGTCCTGGCTCCGCCCCGGCATCTGCTCGCCACGCTGCACCGCCGCGCCGGGCGCCTGCCCGACGCCGCAAACTGCTTCGCGCAGGTCCTTGCCACCGACCCGGACCATCCCGACGCCGCGGTCAATCTGGCCGACACCCTGCGGCTCCTGGGCCAAACGGCCCGGTCGGCAGCCGTCTGCCGAGCGGCGCTGGTCCGCCGGCCGGCGCATGCCGGTCTGCTCGGCAACCTGGGGGCCGCGCTCCACCATATGGACGACGCCGCGGCCGCCGAGACCGCCTACCGGCGGGCCCTGGCGACAGCCCCGGCGTTGCCGGAGATCGAGAACAATCTGGGCCGCCTGCTGCACCGCACGGGGCGGCTGGCCCCGGCCCTGCGCCACCTGCGCCGGGCCGCCGCTGCCCTGCCGCAGGACGGGCAGGTCGCGGTGAACCTCGCCGCGGCGCTCCTGGACGCCGGACAGGCCGAAGAGGCGGGACAGGTCGTGGCCGCCGCCGTGCAGGCGAATCCGCGGGCGGTCGACGCGCTGGTCGTGCTCGGCCGCGCGCTGCTGGCCCTGGGTTGGACGCCGAAGGCCGAGGCGGCGTTCCGTGAGGCGGTGGCCGCCGCCGCGGCCGACGCGCCGGCCGTGCGCCTGCAGGCGGCGTCGCTGCTCGTCCGCGCCGGCGAGCGGTCAGGCGCCCTGCCCTTCCTGCGCCCCTGCCTGCACGACGGATCCGCCGGCAGCCACGGCTGGCCGCTGTTCGGCGAAGCGTTGCGCGGGCTCCGCCAGGTGCCGGACGACGGGCTGTTCGCCGCGGACCTGCTGACGGCCTTCGCGCATCCGGCCGTCGAGAAGTCCAACCTCCTCGATGCCGCGATCGCGGTGATCGACCGCCTGCCGGCGATGGCCCGGCTCACGGCGGCGCTCGCGACGCAGGATCCGGACGCGGTGGTGGCCGCCCTGATACGGGAGGGGCTGCTCGACCCGATGGCCGCCGACCCGGTGCTGCACGCCCTGCTGGAATGGGTGGTGGTGGCCGACTCCGCGCTGGAACGCGCGTTGACGGTGCTGCGGCGCGCGCTGCTCGCCGAGGCCGCGGGCGAAGGACCCGGGCTGGCCGACCGGGCGCCGTGGGACGGTTTCGCCGCGGCCCTGGCGCGGCAATGCTTCCTCAACGAGTACGCCTGGGCGGAGACGGCCGGCGAAGCACAGCTGGCGGAGCGCCTGGGACGCGCGCTGCACGACGCACTCGCCGCCGGCCAGACCCTGCCGGCCGGACGCATCGCCGTTTACGCCTGCTACCGGCCGCTCGCCGCCTGGGAGGGTGCCGATGCGGCGGCGGAGCGGAGCTGGCCGCCCGCCATGGCCGGTCTGGTCGAGGCCCTGATCGCCGAACCGCGTGCCCAGGCGGCCATCGCGCGCGATATCCCCCGCCTGACCGCCGTCGACGACGCGGTCTCCACGGCCGTCCGCCAGCAGTACGAGGAGAACCAGTATCCGCGCTGGCGCCATGCCGGACTGATCGAGCAGGCGCGCCCGGTGCCTCGTGTGATCGGCGCAATCCTGCCGCACGTGGCGCTGGATCCGGCGGACTGGGCGGCTCCGGAGATCCTGATCGCCGGGTGCGGCACCGGCCGTGAGTCGGTGTGGGCGGCCAACCATTTCGCGGGCGCGCGCATCCTGGCGGTCGACCTCAGTCGCGCCAGCCTGAGCTACGCGCGTCGGCAGACCGACCGGCTGGGCATTGCCGGGATCACGTACGCGCAGGCCGACCTGCTGCGTCTGCACGAGCTGGGCCGGAGCTTCGACCTGATCCAGAGCGTCGGCGTCCTGCACCACACCGGCGATCCGTTAGGCGCGTGGCGCAGGCTCGCCGGCCTGCTGCGCCCGCACGGGCTGATGAAGATCGGGCTATACAGCGAGATTGCCCGCGGCGCCGTGCTGGCGGCGCGGGCGCTGGCCGAGGAGCACGGGGTGACGGCCTCGCCCTCCGGCATCCGGCGTCTGCGTGGCGTCATCGCCGGCCTGCCTGACGGGCATCCAGCGCGGGGGCTGCTGCAATCCGTCGATTTCTACAGCACCAGCGCGTTCCGCGACCTCGTGCTGCACGTCCAGGAACACCGGATGACGCTGCCGCAGATCGCCGGGTGGATCGACGAGCTGGGGCTGGAGTTCCTCGGCTTCCAGTTCGACGACCCGGCGGTGGCCCATCTCTACCGCCGCCGCTTTCCGGAAGATCCTACGATGACACGGCTTGATCTCTGGCATCTGTTCGAGATCGAGCGTCCTTTCACCTTCGGCGGTCTCTACCAGCTTTGGCTGCGCCGCCGGAACTGACGCAAACAAGCAAGACTCGGAGCGCGTCCCGGACGCGCGCACGACCGGAGCCTCCATCATGAGCCAGACCCCCGCTTCCACCGCGCGCACCACCGCCACGCCGGTCGACGTGCAGCGGTTGCAGGCCCTGTTGAACGCCGGACAGGCCCATCACGGCGCCGGGCGCCTGGGCGAGGCGGAGGCCTGCTACCGGCAGATCCTGGAAGCGCTGCCGAACCAGCCCGACGCGCTGCACCTGCTGGGCGTCATCGCGCTGCAGGTCGGCAAGCCGGCGCCGGCGGTCGAGCTGTTCGCGCAGGCCATCCGCAACGGCGGGGGCAACGCCGGCGTGTTCTCCAACCTGTGCATGGCGCTGCGCCGGCTGGGCCGGCTGGACGAGGCGGTCGCGGCCGGGCAGCAGGCGGTCAAGCTCGACGCCAATCTGGCGGACGCCTACAACAATCTGGCGAACGTCCTGATGGACAAGCAGATGTACGGCGAGGCGGCGGACGCCCTGCAGACCCTGATCCGGCTGCGCCCGGCGGGGATCGACAACCGCCTCCAGCTCGCCCGCGCCCTCATCCTGTCCAGCCGCCACCAGGAGGCGGCGGACATGCTGCTGGCCTTCCAGCGCACCGATCCGGCGGCGTCCGCCGGCATCTATGTCAATCTGGGCGTGGCGCTGAAGAAGCTGGGCCGCACGGCCCAGGCCGCCGACGCCTACCGGGTCGGGCTGCTGGTGAACCCGAGCGACGAAGGGCTGCTGAACAATCTCGGCTCGATGCTGCTGCAGGAGGACGACGGCGACCCGGAGGCGGTCGCCTGCCTCCGGCACGCCATCGCCGCGAAGCCCGACTTCGCCGACGCCCATCTGAACATGAGCCTGGCGTATCGCGGCGAGAACCGCATCGACGAGTCGATCGCGTCCGCCCGGACGGCCTTGCGCTTCAATCCCCAGCTGGCCGAGGCGCACACGTCGGTGAGCTTCGGCCTGCTCCTCAAGGGTGAGCTGGAGGAGGGCTTCCGCGCCTACGAGTGGCGCACGCTCATGACCGACTTTCCCTCCCCAAAGCGCAGCTTCACCACGCCGGTGTGGGACGGCCGCCGCTTCGAGGGCATGACCATCCTGATCCACGACGAGCAGGGCGTCGGCGACGCCATCCAGTTCGCGCGCTACGCCCAGATGGTCCGCGCCCGCGGCGCGCGCGTGATCGTCGAGTGCAACACCCAACTCGTCCGCCTGCTGTCGGCGATGCCCGGCATCGACGGCGTCATCGGCCGCTTCACGCCGCTGCCCGCGCACGACGCGCACGTCTCGCTGCTGAGCCTGCCGCACCAGCTAGGCACGACCCTGGACAGCATCCCGGCCGACGTGCCCTACCTCAAGGCCGAGCCGGAGCTGACCGCGCAGTGGGCCGACCGCATGGGGCCGCGCAAAGGGCTGCGCGTCGGTCTGGTCTGGGCGGGCAACCCGGAGTTCAAGGACGACCGCAACCGTTCGCCGCGGCTCGGCGCGGTGCTGCCGCTGCTCGACGTGCCGGGGGTGGAGTTCTTTGCGTTGCAGAAGGGGGCCGGCCGGCAGGACCTGGAGACCTACCGTGACCGCCTGCCGGCGAACTTCGTCGACCTCGGCGACGGCATCGGCAACTTCGCCGACACGGCGGCGATCATGATGAACCTCGACCTGGTCATCAGCTCGTGCACGGCGCCGCCGCACCTGGCCGGCGCGCTGGCGCGTCCGACTTGGACGATCCTGCCGTTCAACTGCGACTGGCGCTGGCTGCTCGAGGGCGACACCACGCCCTGGTACCCGACCATGCGGCTGTTCCGCCAGGAGCGGAGGGGCGACTGGGGCCCGGTGGTCGCGCGCGTCCGCGAGGCGCTGGCCGAGGCGGCGCGCACCGCGCGCTGAGCGGCCGGCGCCAAGCGGTGGGGCTCAGTCCGGGGACGGGAAGTTGACCATCGACTTGATGGTGTAATGGCTCTTGCCCTGGGATTCGAAATACACGCGCACCAGCAGCTCCGCCAGCAGCCCCATCAGGATGCACATGATGCCGGTGATGAAGCCGAGCGTCACCAGCAGCGGCAGCGGCGTCTGGATGAACGCGACCCCTTCCGCCAGCTTCAGGTACACGGCGTAGATCCCGGACAGGAACGCCGTGGCCATGAAGAACAGCCCGAACAGGCCGAAGACGTAGATCGGCTTCGTCTCGTAATGCGTCAGGTACTTCACGACCAGCAGGTCGAGCAGGACCTTGCCGACCCGCTCCAGACCGTACTTGGACCGGCCGAAGCGGCGCGGATGGTGGCGGATCGGCACTTCGGTCACGCGCGCGCCCTGCCAGTGCGCGTAGATCGGGACGAAGCGGTGCATCTCGCCGTACAGGCGGAAGCCCTGCAGCATCTCGCGCCGGTAGGCCTTCAGCGAGCAGCCATAGTCGTTGAGGTGAACGCCGGAGATCTTCGAGATCAGCTTGTTGGCGATCCGGCTCGGCAGCGTCCGCTCGACGAAATTGTCCTGCCGGTCGCGCCGCCAGCCGGAAACCACGTCGTAGCCCTGCTCCAGCTTGGCGAGCAGCAGGGCGACGTCCTCCGGATCGTTCTGCAGGTCGCCGTCCATGGGAACGATGACCGCCCCCACGGAGTGGTCGATCCCGGCCATCAGCGCCGCCGTCTGGCCGACGTTGCGACGGAAGTTGATGACGCGGACCCGCGGCTCCGCCCGCGCCATGGCGGCGAGCTTGCCTTCGGTGCCGTCGGTCGAGCCGTCGTTGATGAAGATGATCTCGAAGGGCTTGTGCAGCCGCTCCAGGGCCGGGATGAGCGCGCCGCACAACGGTTCGATGTTGTCGATCTCGTTGTACACGGGGACCAGCACGGAGACGTACACGGCGGGCGTTTCCTCGGCAAGGTCATGGGCCGGAGCGACGCGGGTGAGGACATCCATTCTAGACACTCGGCTCTGAACGGCTCGGACGCGTTGGCGGTGCGGCATCCGGCGTGATTGGGGAGGGATTCCCGGGCGCACCATATGCCCTTCGCACCGGGGTGGCGCAATGCCAAAATGGGCGCCGCTCGCCCTGGTTGTGCGCTCACCCCCGGCGGCCGTCCCGCCGCACCATGGCGAGATCGACCACGAGCCCGAGCGCCGTGATCACCAGCTGGAAGGCCAGGATCGCGAAGGCGAGCGCCAGCGCCGCCTTGTCCGGAACGCCCAGGCCGCCCAGCAGCCCGACGATCGACGCCTCGCGCAGGCCGAAGCCGCCGATGGTCACCGGGGCGAGCAGGATCACCGTCAGCGCGCCGACCACCACGCACCAGGCGGAGAACGGCAGGTCGATGCCCATGCCCAGCCCCATGACCTGCGTGCCGGCGACCGACAGGAACTGCGCCAGCACCCCGTACGTCAGCGACGCCGCCACCAGCCGCGGCTGCTCGGCGTACAGGCGCCACGTCAGGAGGAAGCGGCCCGCGTGCTCGGCGACGGCGGCGAACGCCCGGTGCCGGCCCGCCTCCAGCAGCCGCATCAGGACCCGATGCGTGAGGTCCAGCGACAGCACCGCCGCCCCCCCGGCGAGCGCGGCCAGCCCGAGCCCGGCCGCCCAGGCCAGCCCCGGGCCAAACCGCGCGCCATCCGTGGCCATGCCCACCAGCGTCACGATCAGCACGCCGGCGATGCTGGTCACTTTGTCGAACGCGACCGACGTGGCGGCGCGGTTGAAGTCGGTGGTCGAACGGCCGAGGCGCAGCGCCTTGACCGCCTCGGAGGCCAGCTGCCCGGGCAGGAGCAGCGCGTAGGCCTGCGCGATCAGCGTAAAGGCGAGCAGCACCCCCAGCGGCCGCTCCGGCACCAGCACGCGCAGCTTGGCCGCGTTGGCCACGTGGATCAGGAAGAACAGCGCCGAGGCGAGCGCCGCGAAGGCCGGGTCGGCCGACAGCAGCGCCTGCAGCGCCATGCCCACGTCGACCGTAGCGAACAGAACCGCGGCGATGGCGAGGCTGATGAAAAGCTTGAGGAAACGTCCCATGCACGATCCGTGGTCGGCCGGCGTGCCGACCCCGATGGGTCCCCGGCGATGCGGGCGGAGACTATCAGCAAGAGCGATGCGGGTGGGGAATTTCCGAAGCCGCCGCCGGGGGGGCGCGGCCGGCCAACTCTCTCTTTCCGCCGCTCGGCGTGTTCCTGTATGGTGCCGCGCGTTCAGCGGCCACGGCCCGGTTCCGAGACAGCCCGTCCAATGACCTACCCCATCATCATCTTCGCCTTCGACCGCCTCGATTACTTCGACGCGCTCCTGCAATCGCTGAAGGAGCAGGCGGGCGGGACGATGGCCGGGCGCGAGATCCATCTGTTCCAGGACGGCGCGGCGTGCCCGTGGACCGGCGAGCTGCGGACGACGCGCGAGGCGACGGCCCGTTCGGTGGCGATGTTCCGCGAGGCGTTCCCGGACGGCCACGTCCATTTCGACGACATCAACCGCGGCATCGCTCTGCAATGGCACCGGGCGGAAGAGTTCATCTTCGGCGCGCGCGGCGCCCTGGCGGCCTACATGCTGGAGGACGACACCGTCCTCGGTCCGCACTACCTGTCGATGGTCGATCGGCTGATCGACCGCTCCCGCGCGCACGGCCGGATCTCCTACGTCTCGGCCTTCGGCGACCACACCGCCCCGCTGGAGGCGCAGCGCGCCGACGCGCGCGCCATGATCCCCATGAACCACATCTGGGGCGCGGCCATGCTGCGCGACTACTGGGTGAAGGAGCGCGAGCTGATGGCGCCCTACTACCAGCTGATGGCGCGCCAGCCCTACCGCAACCGGCCGCACGACGAGATCCTGCAGCTGCTGCACCGCCTCTACGGCCAGGGCCGGGGCACCGCCCAGGACTCCGCCAAGGAGAGCGCCAGCATCAAGCTCGGCTACGCGCGGCTGAGCACCAAGGTCTGTCACGCGAAGTACATCGGCGACCGCGGCGTCCATTTCAGCCGCAGCACCTACGAGCACCTGGGTTTCGACAGGACGGTCCTCTATCCGGATCCGGTCTACGACAGCGAACTGCCGGACCACGCCGAAACCGACCGCGTCGTTGCCGAGCAGGACCGGTTGGTGCAGCTCGACATGCGGCGGTCGGCGACGCGCTTCCCCGGCCTGTTCGCCGCGCTGGCGACGCGTTGCCGCGTCGCGGTGGGCCCGGACCGGTTCCTGGCGCACGCAACCGACGGGCGCCGGCTGGTCTCCGTCTCCACCGCCGACCCGGCCGCGGCGGCGGTGCTGTCGGTGCTGTCCTGGGCGCAGGAACCGCACGCGGTGATCGGCATGAAGAACGCGGAAGACCGCTGGATCGGGCTGGACGAAGGCGGGTCGCTGGCGGTCCGGCCCGCGGACGCCGGCCCCAACCTGTTCTACCGTCTGCCCGGCATGGCGGAGCCCTTCCACATCGCCACCGGCGACTCGCTGGCGCTCGCCCACGTGCCGGCGGCCGACGGCGGGCCGGGCGGGCTGCTGGCGACGGCACGGCATTTCTCCGACGCGGCGGCGTTCCGACTCATTGCGGCCGCCTGAGCCGCGCCAAGGAAAGGGAAGCGATCCGCGCCCCATGATCACCACCAATGACCTTTTGACGCGGGCGATCGCGCTTCTCCAGGACGGCCGCCTGGATTCCGCCGAAACCCTGTTCCGCCTGCTGCTGGTCCATATCCCCGACCACGCCGACGGTCTGCACCTGTACGGCGTCCTGATGCGGCGCCGGGGCGAGCACGACCGCGCCGCCGCGCTGATGCGCCGCGCGCTGCGGTCCAATCCGCAACTGGGCGTGCCGCACATTAACCTGGGCCTGCTGCATTTCGACGTCGGACAGGTGGACGCGGCGGAGTTCCATCTCCGCCAGATGCTGGTGGCGGATCCCGCCTACACCCTCGCCCGGGCGCGGCTGGCGAACCTGCTGGTCGGACGCGGCGCCCTCGACGAGGCCGAGACCCTGTTCCGCCGCATGCAGGCCGACGGCACCGCCGACGAGCGCACGCCGCTGGCGCTGGAGCGTTGCGCCACCTATCGCGGCATCCTGGCGGCGGCCGGCGACCGCTCGCTGCCGGAAGGGCTGGTGGTGCGCGGCGTCTACCGCGACAGCAGCGGCTACGCCTACAAGACGCGCCAGTTCGTCAAGCACCTCGTGGCCGCCGGGGTGCCGGTCCAGCTCATGGACCTGCTGTACCAGCCGGTGGATCGCCTGCCGGACTCGCAGCTCGACCCGGTGCTGTTCACGCTCGACCGGCCGGTCCGCGCCAGGGGTGTCCTGCAGTTCACCACGCCCCCGGTGGTGGAGCGGCTGCCCGGCCTCAAGACCGTCAACTATTCGGTCATCGAGACGACCCGCGTCAGCCGGCAGTGGGCGGAGCACAGCCGCCGGCACGACCGCGTCATCGTCGCCACGCAGTCCTCGGCCGACGCGTGGCGCCTCGCCGGCTGCCCCGCCGACCGCGTCGCCATCTGCCCGGAAGGCGTCGATCCCATCGACCCGGCGAAGGTCGCCCCCACGCACCTCGTGGATCGGCACGGCCGGCCGAGCACCGGCTATACGGTCCGATTCCTGAACGTCTCGGACTTCAACCCGCGCAAGAACCTGGTCGGGCTGCTGAGGGTCTGGCTGCGGGCGACGCGGCGCGACGACGACGCCGTGCTGATCCTGAAGGTCGGCAAGGGCAACGCCACGTCCGGCGCGTTCGTCGAGCTGTTCAGCGGCGTCGCGCGCGCGCTGGGCGTCTCGCCGGATCAGGCCGCCCCCATCCTCCTGGTCGATGCCACCATGTCGGACGAGGGAATGATGTCCCTCTTCGCCACGGCCACGCATTACTGGAGCATGTCGCACGGTGAGGGCTGGGACCTGCCGATGACCCAGGCGGGCGCCATGGGGCTGACCCTCCTCGCGCCGCGCCACAGCGCCTACACGGCCTATCTGGACGACGGCAACGCCCACCTCATCCCGTCGCCGGTGGTGCCGGCTCACGGTCCCTACGCCGGGTACGAATGGTGGCAGCCCGACGAGGACCTGGCGGTCGAACTGGTGCGGCAGATCATCCGCACGCCGGTCGAGACCCGCCGCTCGGCGCGCGAACACCTGCTGCGCCATTTCACCTGGGAACAGGCGACCCGCCGCCTGATCGACCTGCTGGTCGAAGCCGGTGCGCTCTGAGCCCCGCGCGGGGCGGGGCTCAGCCGCCGGCGAACAGTGCCGGCTGCAGCGCGCGCAGCTCGGCGATGGTACCGGCGCGCCGCTTTAGGCGGTCGAGCGACTTCTGCCCGCCGCCGGTCGCGCGCACCGAATAGAAGTAGGCGCTGTCGTCGGTCCAGTAGCGGCCATCCGCATCGACCATCACCGTCGAGCTGTGGATGTCCGTCGGGTACCAGACGAACCGTGGCGCCGCCTCTGTGCCGTGCCCGGCCAGGAACGCGCCGGCGAGCGCCGCCTGATCGAGGAACCAGTGCGCCGTGCCCGGCTTGAGGAAATGGCCGATGTAGCGCCGTACGAGGTCAAGGAAGTCGACCGCCCGCTGGGTCGGGCTGATGTGCACCACGTCGGCGTAGAGCAGGCTCCAGATGTCCAGCCGCTTGAGTGCGTTGGTCATCATGCCGAAATCGGCGCCGGCCGACGTGGCGAGCAGCGGCGCGAGATCGCGGATCGCCATCAGGTCGATGTCGAGCATCAGCATCGGCCGGCGGTAGCGGACCAGCAGGTCGGGCAGCAGCAGGAAGCGGCTGCAGGCGTAATAGGTCTTCGCCTGGGCGCCGAGCGGGGCGAGGTCGACCTGCTCGCTGATCAGAGCGAAACGCCCGATATCGTGCGCGGCTGCCGTGGCGCGCATCATGGCTTCGGTTTCGCCGTCGGGATTGACGACGTGCAGGCAGATGCCGGCGTCCAGCCCGGAATCCGTGGCCACCGACCGGATCATCGATGGGCCGAACAGCCGGAAGTAGCCGGCGTCGCAGGACACGTAGACCAGGATGGGCCGGCTGGCGAAGCGCGGCCCCTCGGCCAGCCGGATCGTCTGCCCCGGCGCCGCCGGGCCGGCCTGCAGCGCGGCGAGGAAGGAAGGCGCGGTGCGCGTCACCACGTCCCGCCCGCCATGGCGCCCCGCAGCGGCCTGGAACAGGGCGTCCGCCTCGTCCAGCCGGTGCTGCTCCGCGCACAGGCAGGCAAGCCGGCTGAGCGTGAACGATACCTCCGGAAAGCGCGCCAGCGCCTCGCGGTAGGTGCGCTCGGCCCGCACCGCCTCGCCGGACCGGCGAAGCGCGTTGCCGAGCCCGATCAGGCCGACGCAGTCGTTGCGCTCGGCGACCCGACGGCGGAAGCGCTCCACCTCGCCCGCCTCGCCCATATGGGTGAAGAGCTGCCAGGCGTTCGCCGCGTACTCGCCATTGCCGGGCGCGGCCTGCCACGCCGCCAGCGCGTGGACGGCGGCCTCGGCAAGGTCGTCGGCGACGAGCAGGCGGGCCAGCGCGTCATGGGCCGTCGCATCCTTCGAGCGGCGCGCCAGCACATCCCGCCACGCCGCGACGGCTGTCGGACGGTCGCCGGCGACCTGCGCTCTCACCGCGCGTTGCGCCGCGTCCGGCGTGGCGCCGTGCGCCTTGCGCGAGGTCTTCATGCGGGAACGCCGCCAGAGCAAAGCATCGCGACCGTGGCCATGGGACGTGTGGGGACAGGAAACCGGAAACCTTCGGGGCGGACGCTAGCGGCATTGGTTCCGGGGGTCAAGGCACCGCCCGGCACGCCGTTCAGCGGCCGGGCGGACGGAAGACTTGCGGCGGGTCGGTGTCCCAGGGATCGAAGGGAACCATGCACCGGCGCTCCCGGTCGGGTCGGAGGAAGCGGCGGCCGGGCACGTCGCGCTGCGCCGCGCCCATCATGGTCGCGGTGAAGGAGAAGGTGCTGTTGGAGATCAGAACCACGTCGCCCTGCGACAGCACGTGGTAATCGAGGAAGAAATCCGCGCCCGGGATCGTCTCCCCGAGGTCGCGCACCGTGACCGGGGAGTAGGCCCGGAACGCCTCGAGGATCTGCGGATCGTCGCTGGCGATGTAGAGGACGGGACGCTCGAGTTCGGCCCAGTGCGCCGCCAGCCAATCCTGATACCAAGCCTCGGGCGCGATCCAGAATGGTTCCTGGCCGAAGTCGCCGCGCCGCAGGTGCATCGCCACCAGGGTCGCCCCCATTCCGCGCAGCCGGCCGACAGCCCGATCCAGCAGCGGGCGGATCAGCGGGTGCGGGGCGAGTGCCTGGCCGATCAGTCCCTTGTGCCGCGCCATGGAGGCCGTGTTGTAGCAGAAATGCCCGTCGAAATCGAAGTTCACATAGAGACGAGGCTCCCGCCGGGCCAGGGAGTCCTCGAGACGCGCGTCTTCCTCCCGCAGCATGGGCATGGGGGCCGATGGCCACGGGTCGTTGCCATCGAACAGGTAGCGCCCGACCCACTCCGGCACCTCGTAGCCGAGGTTGAACTCCGCGGCGTAGGCCCGCAGGAAGGCGTACTGCAGGATGGAGTTCCCGAACCGGCCCTTCAGCCCGATCACCGACGCCCGAACCTTCGGGTCGGCGGCGTGTCGGCGCGGCAAGCGCGGCCAGTCGAACGCCGTGCGCAACAGCAGGCAGGCGTGCCGGGTGAAGTTCTCGCCGGAGCTCGGGCACAGTTCGGTGGACCTCCGGTACCACGCCTCCGCCGCCCGGAAATCCCCGAGCGCCTCGTAGCACCGGCCGAGCGACGACGCCGCCCGGTGATCGCCGGGCACCATCCGGTCGTAGCGAAGGATCGCAGAAGCGGCTTCGGTCGCACGGCCCATGTTCAGCAGGCTGAGGCCGAGGTTGAGCTGCACGAAATCCATGTCGGGCCGGAGACGCACCACCGCACGGAAATGCCGCACGGCCGCCGCCGAACTCCCCAGATGGAAGTGGTTGTGCGCCGCCTTCAAATGAGCGTCGGTGTTCTCGGGCACCAGGGCGGCGGCGCGGGCAAAGCAGGCGGCCGCCGCCTCGCGCGCTCCGGTCTCCTCCAGCGCAAGGCCGAGGGAATGGAACAGTTGGCCGGACTGGGGATCCATCGCCAGCGCGCCGCGCAGCACCGGAACCGCGCGGGTCCATCGGCCGGTGCGGGCCAGCAGGCGCCCGTAGTTGGACAGGGCTCCCTCCAGACCGGGATTCACGGCGAGCGTCGCCTCGTACAGCGCGGCCCCGCAACGTCGCGATGGCGGCCAGCATGTGCAGCGCCACGGCGTCACGCGGCGCGGTGCCGAGATGAGCGTGGCAGCTTTGCTCCGCCTCGTCCATCCGGCCGCCCCGGAAATGCTCGAAAGCCAAAGACAGCATCTTGCTTCGCCAATGCCCGCTGTGTGCCCGGTTCCCTCGCCGGCCTCAGGCGCCGGCGTCGCCCCGCCGTCGCTCCATCTCGGATTCCAGCAGCTTGGACACCAGGCCGGGAATCCGCGTCTCAGCCTGCCAGCCAAGCAGGCGCTTGGCCTTGTCCGGGTTACCGACGCTGTAGGTGATGTCGGACGGACGCAGAAGGTTGGGATCGGTTTCCACGTGGCGGCGCCAGTCCAGGCCGAACCACGCGAAGACGCGCGCCACGAAGTCCTCGAGCGTGTGGACGTCGCCGGTGGCGATGACGAAGTCCTCCGGACGGTCGTGGTTCAGCATGCGCCACATGGCGTCCGCGTACTCCGGCGCCCAACCCCAGTCGCGCGCCACGCCCAGGTGGCCCAGGTGCAGCACGTCGGTGCGGCGTTCGGCGATGTCGGCGGCGCCGCGGACGATCTTCTGCGTCACATAGCGCGCCGGCCGCAGCGGCGATTCGTGATTGAACAGAATGCCGGAGCAGGCGAAGAGATTGTACGATTCCCGGTAGTTGGCCACCGCCCAATACGCCGCCGCCTTGGCCACGCCATAGGGGCTGCGCGGGTGGAACGGGTGCTGCTCGTCGGCCGGGCCGTTGGCGGTGTTGCCGAAGCACTCGCTGGACGAGGCGTTGTAGAACCGGGTGTCGAGGTCGAGGAAGCGGATGGCTTCCAGGATGTGCACGGTGCCGTGGATGATGCTGTCCAGCGTCTCGACCGGCTGGTCGAACGACAGGCCGACGGAGGACTGGGCCGAGAGGTTGTAGACCTCGGACGGCCGGACCTCCTTCAGAACCTGGGCGACGCTGCGGAAATCGGCCGGCACGGCGGAATGCAGCCGCACCCGGTCGAACAGCCTGAGCCGCTTGAGATTGGAGAAGCTCGACGCCTCGCGGTCGCGCGACGTGCCATGCACCGCATAGCCACGCTCCAGCAACAGCTGCGCGAGCCAGGACCCGTCCTGGCCCGAGATGCCGAAGATGAGCGCGGTCTTCTCCGCCGCCTTCATCGGTGGCTATCGGCGAACTGCGCCATGTCGGCGTCCATCATCTCGCGCACGAGGTCGCGGAACGCGGTCTTGTGGCGCCAGCCGAGCTTGGCGTGCGCCTTCGACGGGTCGCCGAGGAGCAGGTCCACTTCGGTCGGGCGGAAGTAGACCGGGTCGATGCGGACCAGCACCTTGCCGGTGCGCGCGTCGCGGCCGATCTCATCGACGCCCTGGCCCTGCCACTCGATGGTGCAGCCGATGTGGGCGAAGGACAGCTCGACGAATTCGCGCACCGAATGGGTCTCGCCGGTCGCCAGCACGTAGTCGTCCGGCTGGTCCTGCTGGAGGATCCGCCACATGCCCTCGACGTAGTCGCGGGCATGGCCCCAGTCGCGCTTGGCGTCCAGGTTGCCCAGATACAGGCAGTCCTGCTTGCCGGCGGCGATGGCGGCAACGGCGCGGGTGATCTTGCGCGTGACGAAGGTTTCGCCACGGATCGGGCTCTCGTGGTTGAACAGGATGCCGTTGGAGGCGTGCATGCCGTACGCCTCGCGGTAATTCACCGTGATCCAGTAGGCGTACAGCTTGGCTGCGGCGTAGGGACTGCGCGGGTAGAAGGGGGTGGTCTCCTTCTGCGGCGTCTCCTGCACCTTGCCGTACAGCTCGGAGGTCGAGGCCTGGTAGAAGCGGGTCGTCTTCTCCATGCCCAGGATGCGGATCGCCTCCAGGAAGCGCAGCGTGCCGATGCCGTCGGCGTTGGCGGTGTACTCCGGCGTCTCGAAGCTCACCTGCACGTGGCTCTGGGCGGCGAGGTTGTAGATCTCCGTCGGCTGGATCTGCTGCACGAGGCGGATCAGGTTCGTCGAATCCGTCAGGTCGCCGTAGTGCATGAAGAAGCGCACGCCTTCCTCATGCGGATCGCGGTACAGGTGCTCGACGCGACCCGTGTTGAACGACGAGGACCGCCGCTTCAGGCCGTGCACCACGTACCCCTTTGCAAGGAGCAGCTCAGCCAGATAAGCGCCGTCCTGTCCGGTGACGCCAGAGATCAAAGCAACCTTGGACAAGTTCCCGATCCTTATTCCATGCGACCGTACCCCCGCACAGGCGCGGGAAAAGGCCCGTCCGGGGTTTGTTGGGCCATCTATTGCCAAAGGCCGGCAGCAAAGCAAGCCGTTTGATTCAGGCGCCCCGGGTCAAATGGCGGGTCGGCGGGACAGAAACGGAGCCAATCCGGAGCGGTCGCCTGCGGCGAGGCGCCGCAGCTCCATGGCGATGCGCCGCATGACCGGCGTCCAGTCGCCCCAGCGGGTCTGCCGGAACATCCGCATCGACGGATACCAGGGGCAGTCCTCGCGTTCGAGCAGCCAGCGCCAGTCGGGCGCCAGGTTGAACATGCCCCACACCGGCGTTCCCAAGGCCCCGGACAGATGCGCCTGCGCGGTGCAGCAGGTCACCACCACGTCCATGGCCGCGGTCGCCGCCGCGGTTTCCAGGAAGTCGCCGACCTCGCCGGCGAGGCTGGTGAAGGACGCCGGCATCGCGCGGCCCTCCAGGTCGCGCAGGCCGTCGCCGGCCTGCAGGCCGAAGAACCGCACGCCCGGCACCTGCAGCAGCGGCAGCACGGCCTCCAGCCGGGGAGAGCGGAAGCGATCGGCGGCGAA
Source organism: Azospirillum sp. (assembly GCF_050789165.1). Classification (NCBI taxonomy): domain Bacteria; kingdom Pseudomonadati; phylum Pseudomonadota; class Alphaproteobacteria; order Rhodospirillales; family Azospirillaceae; genus Azospirillum; species Azospirillum sp. Next base: position 26,150 of record NZ_JBOZRT010000069.1, on the reverse strand, counting down.
CGCCGGGTTCCCGGCCCACACCAACCCGACGCACACGCCCTGCCCGGCGCCGATCCGCGCCCGCCAGCGCGCCACGTCGTCCGGCTGCGGACGCAGGTACGGCACCTCCGCCGGCAGCGTCTCCAGCGTGGATCGGAACAGCCAGGGCAGGCTGGCGATGGGCGCGTGCCGGTCGCAGGCGGGCAGCGGATCGCGGTCCTTGACGACGAGGCGCTCGACCCCGTCGAGGCTCCGCATCAGCCGTTCGAGGGGGGCCTGCACCTCCAGCACCACCCGCCCGCCGAGCTTGGCGATCAGCGGCACGTACCGGCAGAACAGCAGGGTGTCGCCCAGCCCCTGCTCGCAGTGCACGAGGATCGTCCGCCCGTCGAGCGGCGTGCCGTCCCAGGGCTCCCCGGCGACCCGGCGCGGCGCGGCGCCGACGAATCGCCAGCGCGCCTCATAGTCCGGCAGGCCGCGCGCGAAGTCGCCGCCGACCAGCCGCCCGTGCGCCCGGTTGACGAGCGTCCCCGCATGGCCGGGGCGAAGGCGCAGCGCACGGTTGAAGGCGGCCTCCGCGTCCTCGAGCCGGGCCAAGTCGCGCAAGGCGACGCCGTGGTTGAGGTGGAAGTCGGGATTCTCCGGATGCAGGGCCAGCGCCCGCCGGTGGCAGGCGATGCCGGCGTCGCCCTGCCCGATGTCCTTGAGTGCGATGCCCAGGTTGCCGTACGGCGCGGCCACCCCGGGATCGCGGCGCAGCGCCTGCCGCCACGCCGCGATGGCCGCAGCGTCGCGCCCCGCCCGGCGCTCGGCGTTGCCGAGGCCGATCCAGCCGCCGGTGTCCGCCGGATTGATGCGGAGCTGCCGCCGGTGCGCCGCGCAGGCCTCGTCCGCCCGGTCCAGCCCGAGTTGCGCCGCGGCGAAGTTTCCGTAGGCGTCGCCCAGATCCGGCGCGGCGGCGATGGCCCGCCGGCAGGCGGCGTCGGCGTCGGCGAAGCAGCCGGCCAGCATGAACTGCCGCGCCAGATTCGACTGCGCCGGCGCCAGCACCGGCGCCGCCCGCACCGCCCGCACCAGCAGGCGCCGCCCGCGCCGGAGATCGCCGGGCAGGGTCGCCAGCCCCAGCAGGTGCAGCGCGTTGCCGTCGTCGGGCACCACGGCGAGGACGCGCCGGTAGATGGCCGCCGCCGCGTCCAGGCGGCCGCCCTGGTGATGCTGGACGCCGATGCGCAGGGCTTCGTCGAGGGTCGCCATGGCGGCGTCACCGGAGGATGAGGGGCCGGACAGAGCCGGTCGGTTGGAACATGCCCCGACCGTAGCGGCCGGACCGCCGCGGCGCAACGGTGCCGACCGACGGTCGCCCAGGCGGCCGGCCTTGCGGCGGCGCGGGCAAATGCGCTAACCGTGTCCCATCTCCGCCCGTGTCCTCCCGAGCCGCCATGAACGATGTGCCCACCGTAGCCACGACGACGCCGACCGGTTCTTCCGACCGCTTCGGGTACGAATGGGGCCACTACAGCGAACTCAAGCCGATCTACGAGGAGCAGTTCCGCCGTTGGACGCCGTTCTTCGGGCCGGACGACTGGGCGGGCAGGACCTTCGTCGACGTCGGCTGCGGCATGGGGCGCAACAGCCACTGGCCGATGACCTACGGCGCCACCGGCGGGCTCGCCATCGACCTGGACGAGCGCAGCCTCGCCTCCGCGCGCCGCACGCTGGCGCCGCACGCCGGCATCGAGGTGCGCCGGCAGAGCGCCTACGACCTGGACGAGCGCGACCGCTTCGACGTCGCCTTCTCCATCGGCGTCATCCACCACCTGGAGGACCCGGACCGGGCGCTCGCCAACATGACGCGCGCGGTCAAGCCGGGCGGCTCGGTGATGATCTGGGTGTATGGGCTGGAGAACAACCGCTGGATCGCCTACGGCCTTACCCCGCTGCGCCGGGCCCTGTTCAGCCGCCTGCCCATCGGCCTGACGCACGCGCTGTCGCTGCCGCCGACCATGCTGCTGTGGCTGGCGCTGCGTCTGGGCGCGGGGCGGACCGAGTACATGCGGCTGATCCGCGGCTTCGACTTCGCGCACCTGCGGTCCATCGTCTTCGACCAGATGCTGCCGCAGATCGCGCATTACTGGTCGCGTGCGGAGGTCGAGGCGCTGATGCGCCGCGCCGGGCTGGAGAATGTCCGGCTGGAATGGGTCAACGAGATGTCGTGGGCGGCCATCGGCCGCAAGCCGGGCTGAGATGAGCGCACTATCCGCGGCGCGCGGGCGCGCCGGTTTCGGCGACGGCTGGCCCGTGCTGCTCGTGGCGCTGGCCGCGGCGGCGTACCACGCCGCCTATCTGGGCGCCGGCTTCAACTTCACCGACGAGGGCCACTACGCCCAGACCGTCCTCGAGCTGTGGCGCGGCACCGACCCGCACGACCTGAAGCTGGGCTACGGCCTGCTGTGGTACGAGGCGGGGGTGGCGCTGTTCTCGGTGTTCGGACCGGGCTTCACCGTCGTCCGCGCCTTTCTGTTCGCCGTCATCACGGCGACGACCGCGCTGGTCTACACCGCGACGGTGCGGGCGACGGACAGCCGGGCGCTGGGGCTGGCCGCGGCGCTGGCCGCCGGGCTGGCGCCGGCCTTTCCGGCGACGTCCTTCTACGCCTTCTGCGCCCTGCTGAACGTCACGGTGCAGCTCGGCGCGGCGCGGCGGCTGCCGACGCTCGTCCCGGCCGACCTGCTGGCGCCGGGTCTGGCGCTCGCCGTCACCTTCCAGATCCGCGCCGATTTCGGCTACGTCTTCAGCGCGCCGCTGGCGGCGCTCATCCTGTACGCGGCGCTCGCCGCCCCGTCGGGCCGGCAGCTGCGCCATCTGGCGGCCCTCGCCGGCACGGCGCTGGCCACGCTCGTCGCCGGGCACCTGCCGCTGCTGGCCCTGGCGGCGGCGGGCGGCTATGCCGACCTCGTGGCCGTCGAATACCTGCGCTATCCGCTGACCGTCCTCGAGATGCTGCGGCTGGCCCTGGCGGGCGCGCCCGCCGACGGCGGCGCCAAGGCGGCGGCGGGAACGCTGCTGGCCCGCACGCCGCTCTCGGCGTTGTGGTTGGGACCGCCGGCGACGACCGCGATGGCGCTGCTGACTTACGGCCCGCTGCTGGTGGCGCCGGTGTACGCGCTGGCCGAGGCCGCCGCGCTGCGCCGCACGCCGCGCCCGGCGCTGCCCGGTCGGATCGCCGCCGGCCTTGTGGTGCTGGCGGGCGCGTTCGCCTGCTTCCCGCATTACTTCCTGTTCCGCCCGGATCTGGCGCACATCGCCAACTTCTTCCCCGGCTTCGCCGTGCTGCTGGCGGTGTGCGCCGCCCGCCTCGCGCAGGCCGGAGGCGGGGTCCCGGCCGCGATCGGGCGGCTGGCGGCGCTGCTGCTCCTGGCCGCCTACGCCGGGGCCTATCTGTGGATCGGCCTGACCACCGAAGGGACCGGGTCGATCGCCGTGGCGCGCGGACGCACCGAGCCGTTCACCGCCGCCAACGGCGTGAACGTCCGCCTGTCGCCGGAGGAAGCGGCGTTCCTGGTGCCGCTGCGCGACCTAACCGCGGCCCAGTCGCGACCGGGCGACCGCATCGTCTGCGTGCCGTACTGCCCGGGCATCGCGTTCATGACCGGGCGCGGCCTGCTGCTGCGTGAGCACTACGTCGACGACTCCCTGCTGGTCACCGCCCCCGACTGGATCGACCGCGCCATCGCCGCCACCCGGGCCGCCCGCCCGCCGCTGGTGATCGTCTTCGACTGGGCGGTGAACGGGACCGAGGTGTCGCGCTTCCGCGTCTGGGCGGCCCGCTATGTCGAGGCGCTCACCGCCATGGGCGCGCAGCGCACCGACCTGCCGGGCGTCACGGTGTACCGGCTGACGCCTTGAGGGGACAGCGGCGCTCCGACGATCATTGCCGGCTCCGGCCGGGTTGGCTACAACAGGGGCCTCGCCAGGGCAGCCACTTCAGGAAGACGGGCACAGCACGTGGAAGGCCAGACCAATCTGCACGCCAGCGGCAATGACTGGATCGCCCTCCACAACGAGGGGGTCGAGCTGTTCAACGCCGGCCGTCCGGCCGAGGCCGAGGAGCGCTTCCGCCGTGTGGCGGAGCTGCGGCCGGACACGCCGTCGGTCTGGCACACGCTCGGATCCATCCGGCGCATGCTCGGCCGCCTGAACGACGCCTACGCCGCGTTCCTCGAAGGGCTGCGGCGCGACGGCGGCAACCGCGACCTGCTGCTCGGCGTCGGGCAGGTGCTGATCGACGGCGGGCGGCCGCAGGACGCCCTGCCCCACCTGCAGCGCTTGGTGGCGCAGCGCTTCGATCATCCCGGCGCCATGCTGGCGCTCGGCAACGCGTTCATGGGTGTGGACACGCCGGAGCTGGCCGCCGCCGCCTACCGGCTGGTCGTGCTGCTGGAACCGGACTCCGCCACCGCCACCAACAACCTGGGCGCGGCGCTGATGTCGCAGCTGCGGATGGAGGACGCCGCCCGCATCTACCGGCGCGCCATCCGCCTCGCCCCGTCCTCGCCCGAGTACCACAAGAACCTCGGCTGCTGCCTGCTCATGGCCGGCGAGTTCGCGGAGGGCTGGCGCGAGTACGAGTGGCGGCACGAGCAGCCGGTCTGGCGCTGGAAGCGCAGTTTCCCCGGCAAACAGCCGTGGAGCGGCGAACCGCTCGCCGGCAAGACCATCCTGGTGCATTTCGAGCAGGGCTTGGGCGACAGCTTCCAGCTCGCCCGCTGCATGCGGGTGCTGAAGGGCATGGGCGCCCGCGTGGTGTTCGAGTGCCAGCCGCAGCTCAAGCGCGTCCTGTCCTGCGTCGAGGGCATCGACGTGCTGGTCGGCCACGGCGAGCCGCTGCCCGACTTCGACCTGTACGTCCCGCTGTTCAGCGTGCCGCGCTGGCTCGGTGTCACCGCCGAGACGGTGCCCGGCGGCGTCCCCTACATCCGCCCGGAGCCCGAGCTGGTCGCCAAGTGGCGCGCCCGCATGGACCTGGGCGAATTCCGGGTCGGCGTCAACTGGGAGGCCAACGGGCCCGAGCGCTCGATCCCGCTGGAGCTGTTCGAGCGGATGGCCGGCATCCCCGGCGTGCGCCTGTACAGCTTGCAGAAGGTCAAGGGGCTGGAACAGCTGGAGCGGCTGCGCGACCGCCTGGGCATCGTCGACTGGACAGCGGAGATGGACGCCGGCCCCGACGGCTTCGTCGATACCGCGGCGGTGATGGCCAACATGGACCTGGTGATCAGCTGCGACACCGCGGTGAACCACCTGTCCGGCGCCCTGGGCCTGCGCACGTTCCTTGTCCTGCGGCATCTCGGCGACTGGCGCTGGATCCGCCCGGAACGTCTGGACACGCCCTGGTACCCGACCATGCGCCTGTTCCGCATGGCCCGGCGCAACGACTGGGCCGAGGTGATGGGACGGGTGACCGACGAGGTCGCCCGCCTCGCCGCGGAGGAGAAGCCGGCCGCCGGCCGGTGACACGCTGACATGGCGCGCCTGCTGCTCATCAACTACGAATACCCGCCGTTGGGCGGCGGGGCCGCCAATGCGACCGCCAACACGGCGCGCGAGCTGGCGCGGATGGGTGTGGCGGTGTGCGTCGTCACCTCGGCCTTCGCCGGCCTGCCGGCGCGCGAGACCACCGCCGACGGCGTCGTCATCCGCCGAATCCCGACGTTGCGCCGCCGCCGCGACCGCAGCTCGGTGGTCGAAATGCTGGCCTTCCTCGCCAGTTCGCTGCTGTTCACCCCCGCCATCGCCCGGCGCTGGCGGCCGGACGCCACCATCGCCTATTTCGGCCTGCCGTGCGGCCCCGCCGCCTGGCTGATCAGGGTGCTGTGCGGCGTGCCCTACGCCGTGTCGCTGCGCGGCGGCGACGTGCCCGGCTTCCTGTACGACGGCATCTCGCTCTACCACCGTCTGGCCGCGCCGGTGATCGGCGCGCTGTGGCGCCGCGCCGCCGCGGTCGTCGCCAACAGCGACGGCCTCGCCGCCCTCGCCCGCCGCTTCGCCCCCGACGTCGGCGTGCGGGTGGTGCCGAACGGCGTCGACACGGGCCTCTTCCGGCCGGCGGAGGCGCCGGAGGCGGAGCGCAAGGACGGGCGCCTGCGCCTGCTGATCGTCGGCCGGCTGGTCCGGCAGAAGGGCGTCGACTGCATCCTGGAGGCGATGGCGCGCCTCGACGCGCCGGTCTCGCTGCGCGTCGTCGGCGACGGCGGGGCGCGCGAGGAGCTGGAGCGGCAGGCCGCCGCGCTCGGCCTGTCCGGCCGCGTCGCCTTCGTCGGCTGGGCCGCGCGCGAGGAGCTGCCGGCCGCCTACCGCGCGGCCGACGCCTTCGTCTTCCCGTCGCGCGACGAGGGCATGCCCAACGTCGTGCTGGAGGCCATGGCCTCGGGGCTTCCCGTCATCGCCACCGACATCGCCGGCAACCGCGAGCTGGTGGTCGACGGCGAGACCGGCGTCCTGCTCGCCACCGACGACGTGCCGGCGCTGGCCGCCGCCATCGCGCGGCTGGCCGCCGACCCGGAGCTGTGCCGCCGCTTCGGCGCCGCTGGCCGGCGGCGGGTGGTGGACCATTATTCATGGGCGGCGGTGGCCGCCGCCTACCGCGACCTGGTGCCGGGCACCCGGTCGCACGCGCGTGTGGACGGGGCGGCATCCTATGCTGCCGGAGCAGCGGAGGATCGCCGACCGTGACCGAACCGAAGGACACCGCTGGCAGCGCGGGCAACGCGCTGGCCTTCGATTTCGGCGAGAACTGGGACCATTTCTCGCGCGATCTCGTCGATGCCGCGCGGCTTCGGGCCGCCGCCGCCAGCCTGGGCGACCTCGTCGGGCGCGACCGCGTCGCCGGGGCGCGCGTCTGCGACGTCGGATGCGGGTCGGGCCTGTTCAGCATCGCCGCCGCCACGCTCGGCGCCGCAGACGTGCTCGGCTTCGACATCAACGCGCGCGGCATCGCCGTCGCCCGGCGCAACCTCGCGCAGCTGGCGCCGGAGGCGGTGGACCGCGTCCGCTTCCAGCAGGGCTCCGCCCTCGACCGCGGCTTCGTCGGCGGGCTCGGCCGGTTCGACGTGGTCTACGCCTGGGGATCGCTGCACCACACCGGCGCGATGTGGCCGGCCATCGAGAACGCCGCCCGCCTCGTGGACGAGGGCGGCACCTTCGTGCTGGCGCTCTACAACCGGCACTGGACCTCGCCGGCGTGGACGGCGATCAAGGTCGTCTACAACCTGTGCCCGCGCTGGCTGCGGCCGGTGCCGAACGCGCTGTTCGGCGGCCTGATCTATCTGGCCACCTGGGCGGTGACCGGGTCCTCGCCGCTGCGCAAGGAGCGCGGCATGGATTTCTGGTACGACGTCATCGACTGGCTGGGCGGCTATCCCTACGAATACGCGAGCATCGCGGAAGTGAAGGCGCGGGTCGAGCCGATGGGCTTCACGCTGACCGACGCCCGGCCGCCGCGCGTGCCGACCGGCTGCAACGAACTGGTCTTCCGCCGCCAGGGCTGAGGGAACACATCATGGATCGCACCGCCGTCTCCGCCGACCCGTCCGCCGTCGATTACGACGCGAGCTGGGAGCACAAATGGAACGACATGCGGCGCTACGGCCCCACCGGCCGCCACCTGCGCCGCATCGTCACCGACATGGTGCAGGGCCTGGACTATGACAGCGTGCTGGACGTCGGCTGCGGCCAGGGCTCGCTGCTCGAGACGCTGATGCCGCTGAAGCCGAACGCCCGCTACGCCGGCATCGACTTCTCGGAAAAGGCGCTGGAGGTGGCGCGCCGCCGCGCGCCGCACGCCGAGTTCGCCACGCTGGACGTCGCCGCCGGCCACCTCGACCGCCGCTTCGACCTGGTGCTGTGCACCGACGTGGTCGAGCACATCGAAGACGACAACGCCGCCTTCCGCAACCTGGCAGCGATGACGGGGAAGTACCTGCTGGTGTCCTCGCTGCAGGGGCGCATGCGGCCCTACGAGGCGCTGGTCGGCCATTACCGCAGCTATGAGCACGGCGAGCTGGCGGCGAAGATCGAGGCCACCGGGCTGACGGTGCGCCGCGTGGTGCAGTGGGGCTGGCCGTTCTTCTCGCCGCTGTACCGCGACCTGTTCCGCGCGACCGGCGTGAAGGCCACGCAGGGCACCTACGGCCCGGGCCGCCGCCTGCTGGCCGACGCCATCTACCACCTGTTCCGACTGAACGCCTGGTCGCGCGGCGACTACGTGTTCGTGCTCGCCAGCCGCGGCTGACGGCGCGGGCTCAGCCCCGGGGCGCGGCGAGCGAGAAGACGTTCTCGCCGCGCACCAGAAAATCGCGGTCCAGGGCTGCGACGCAGCGCAGGAACGGCAGAGCCGTGCCGGCGGCCGGAAGCAGCCAGTCGTGCAGTTCGATCACCAGGATCGGCACGTCCGCCACCCAGCCGGTGTTCGCCGAAAACAGGTCCTTTTCCCCGCCTTCGATGTCGACCTTGACGATGAAGGGAAAGTAGCCGTCGCCATAGGCCGCCAGGATGTCGGGGACCGTCAGCGCCGGCACGGTGTCCGCGGGGCCGGACAGGGCGTCGGCCGCCCTGGTCCGGAAGGAGTCGTAGCTGCCTTCGCCCGGCAGCACCTGCATCCGTCCGGGAGCCGCGGCGATGGCCGCGTGGAAGGTCCGCACGTCCAGGCCCTGGGTGTTCTCGACGAGAAGCTCGTAGTTCTCCCGGCTCGGCTCCACCGCGGCGACCGCGGCGCCCCGGACGTTCATGGCGAAGAACAGCGATGCCGCGCCGATGTTGGCCCCGCAATCGACGATGAGCGGGCGCCGCCCTTCGCGCGCCTTGGCCTCGGCCAGCCGGCGGAACTCGTCGAACCGCTTGAGCCAGGACAGATCGTAGCAGCGATCGACGAAGACCTGGCTGACGGTCGCTTCGTCGGAGGACCCCTTGCGGTATTTCAGGCGCCGGCTCTCGGCGCCGAAGGTGATGGAAACCTCGGAGATCGTCATCGTACGGTCCACTTGACGTTGCGGTGCAGATGGGCGTTGTTGGGCCGGCCGGGCGGCATTCCCGGTCCGTCGCATGCGGGGCGGACGATACCAGCATGCGGACGCGCCGCATAGCCGGAGCGTCCCGACCCCGGCATCGCTTGACGGCCGGTGCGGCGACCCGCTAAGCCTGCGCGGACCGAGGGCCCATCCGCTTCGTGCCGGCGCCAGAAAGACCCGCTCCATGCCGAACACCGCCATCACGTTCTCGTGCGACACCAATTACTTTCCTCTTCTGAAAGGCTTGGTGCTGTCGCTCGCCGACCTGGGGCTCCCGAACGACGAGATCACGCTCTATCTGGCCGACACGGGGTGCAGCGAGGCCGACCTCCGCTGGCTCGCGTCGCACGGCGTCAAGGCGGTGCCGTTCGATTACCGCGACCACTTCCGCTTCCCGGCCTCCACGCCGGACAGCCGCCGCTACGCCTCGCTGCTCTATCGTCCGGTGATCCCGACGCTGTTCCCCGGCCACGAGGTGTATGTCCACATCGACGCGGACATCTGGATCCAGAACGCCTCCGGCCTGATGAACTACATCACCATCTGCGCCCGGCACCCGGACAAGGTGGTGGTCACGCCGTGCGTCGATTTCAGCTACATGAGCGAGTACCGCAAGCAGGACGCCAACATCAAGGCGATGTTCCGCATGTACACGTCCGTCTACGACGAGACGGTCGCCGCCGAATACTACGGCCGCCCGGTGCTGAGCGCGGGCATGTTCGCAGTCCACCGCGACCACCCGTTCTGGGCCGCGTGGAAGCAGGAGATGGACCGCAGCTACGGCAAGTCCTACATCCACGAGGTCGACCGCGGCGGTTCCGACCAGACCACCATGAACTACCTGCTGCACCGCGACCTGAACTTCATCCCGCTGAGCGCGGCGCACAACTACAATTGCCACGTCGGGTTTCCCCAGCGCCGGCTGCCCGAGGGCAAGGTGACGGTGGGCTTCCCGCCCTACGACGCGATCGACGTCGTGCACCTCACCTGCTTCAGCACCTACAACACCATGTACCACAAGTACGGGCTGCTCTACGACAGCGGTCGCTACCTGTCGGAGGAGGACCGGCGGACGCTCCGCCTGGCCTGACGCGGGTCCGGGTGCGCGGGGTCAGGCGGGCGCAGCGGCCGCAGGCGCGGGTTGATCCAGGTGGTCAGCCCGTCGCCGAAGCGCACCGGCCCATAGGGCGTCGGGCGCACCGCGCCGCCGCCGCGGAAATCGTGCACGTTGTGCCAGCCGTGCCGGCGCAGGACCTCCGTGACGCCGTCGTGGATGGTGTCGCCGTGCGTGCCGACGTGCAGCTTGCGGACGCGCGCGTCGAGCAGCGCGATGCCGTCGCGGACGATCTCGTACTCGGCTCCCTGCACATCCATGTCGATCAGGTCGATGATGCCGACGCCGTCCAGGACCTGCTCCAGCGTGATGGTCTCGACACGGCGGAACAGCATGCGGCGGCCGTCGTCGTCGGTGTACAGGAGGTCGGAGGCGGCCGGCTCCCCGGAGGCGCCCATCTCCTCGGGCGTGTAGAGGCGCGCGCCGAAGTCCTTGTCGGCGGCCCCGGCGTACTGGTCGCGGTACAGCGGGAAGAACAGCGCGCCCGGCGTGCCGGACACGCCGGCGTGCAGCAGCCGGTGGCGGGACGGGTCCATGTTGTTGTCGCGGAGGTTCTCGACCATCCAGCCGTACCGCACCGGATGGGCCTCGACCCCGATGAACAGCGGGTTGAGCGGCTTGCGGTCGCGCCGGCGGCGGATGGCGGCCATGGCGTTGGCCAGCCAGCGGCCGTAGCCGGCGCCCAGTTCGGCCATGACGAAGCGGTCCTGGGCGGCCTCGATGCTCTCCAGCAGGTCGATCCACTCGAAATAGTCCTCGGAGGCGCGCTGCGGAAAGCGCCGCCCGGCGCACAGGCGCGCCTTGCCGCTGGCGGCCATGCCCTCCGCCGCCTCGCCCACGTAGGGCTCGTCGAAGGCGATGCGGGTCACCGCGCCGAAGCCGTTCACCTCGGCCACGTCGCCCAGGAGGGCCGGGGTCGCGAAATAGGCGCGGAAGACCGGGTGCTGGCGGCCGGCCTCCGCCTCCGCACCCCAATGGCGCGCCATGGCCGTCGCGGCGGCGGCGAGGAAGGCCGCGCGGTCGGGCGTGTCGGGCAGCGCGACGGCCTCGTCCGCCTCCAGCCCCTCCTGCCACTCCAGCGTGTGCAGCAGGCGAAAGGCCTCGTCCTGCCGGTCGTCCGTGTCGAGCACCAGCCGATACCGGCCCCGCGCCTCCTGCAGCCGGCCGGCGCGGTGCGCGGCATAGGCGGCGTCCAGCACCGCCGGCAGCAGCGCGCGGCTCATCGCCTCGGCGCGGGCGTCGACGGCGGCCTCCTCCGGCCGCGCCCGGCGCACCAGCAGCGCCGAACGCAGCGCCTCCGCCGGCTGGCCCTCGCGGATCAGCGCGTCGGCCCGGTCCAGGCAGGAGTTGGCCATGAGCGCGCGCAACTGAAGCAGGTCGCCGTGCCCCGGGTGCACGTCCAACAGCCGGCGCAAGGTCGCGAAGCAGCCGTCGAAATCCAGCATGTCCGCCCGCACGCAGGCGACCAGCCCGCCGACCGTCGGGTCGTCGGGGCGCTCCTCCAGGATCTGTGTGAGGAGCACCAGCGCTTCGCGCGGCTCCCCCGCCCGGGCGTGGCGGATGGCGGCCTGAAGGGCGTCGTTCGTCGTCACCATGACGGGTGTCCTGTCGGCTGGGCGGGCGGCAGACCCTACCCCGCCGCGCCGGCGCCCGGCAACCCTGGCCGCCGTCAGGGCGCCTTCGCGCTCCGCGGTGCGGCCGCCTGCTCGATCCGACCGAAGAGCCCCGCCGCGTCGGTGAGCGCTGACGCCGTGCCGCGCAACGCCTGGCGCGGCGGATCGACCCGCCAGCGGGTCGCGTAATCGTCGCCGTGCCGGGCGTAGATCGTCTTGCCGCGGTCGGGGGTCTCGTAGATCACCGTCATTGTTCGCCTCCAGTGTCCGGAAAGGATCACGTGGCGACGACGGCGCGGCGCGGCGACGGCGCAGACGAGGTAGGCGGGTCCATTCCACCGCCGCGGTGCCGGCGCGCGATCACGGGACGCTTCCTTGACGGAAGTTGCGACTACCCGTAAGGAGAGGGACCGGCGGCGCAATTGGTGACGAGGACGGAATGAAGGGCGCGGATCTGCGGGCGCTTCGCGAGGCCCGGGGGCAGAATCAGGTCGATCTGGCGCACTGGCTCAACGACCAGATGGGCCGGCGCTACGACAAGCAGCGCATCTCCAAGTGGGAAAACGACTCCGAGCGCATACCGCAGGCCGTTGCGACGTTCCTGCGCCAGCACGCGCCGGGTCCGGAGCCGACGGCGGGGCCGGCCTACATCGCCTGCGTCACCAACCAGAAGGGCGGCGTCGGCAAGTCGGTCACCGCGGTGAACACGGCGACCGTGCTGGCCCGGCTGGGGTACAAGACGCTGCTCATCGACGGCGACCCGCAGGCGAACGCAACGATGCACCTAGGCATCGACGCGTACGCGCTGGAGGAGATGGGCAAGACCCTGAATTACGCTTTCGCCGGGTCCGCGTCGCTGGCGGACATCGTCGTCACGATTCCGGAGAGCGGGCTCCATGTCGCACCGTCGTGCATCCGGCTGGCCGAGACCGAGGTGCAGCTGATGCTGGATCCGGCGGGCGCCCACGCGCTCAAGGAGATCCTGGCGGCGGTCCAGAAGGACTACGATTTCATCCTCCTCGACACCCCGCCGAACATCGGCCAGCTGACCATCAACGCGCTGACCGCGTCGCACGGGGCGCTGGTCCCCTGCCAGACGGAGCGCTTCTCGGTCGTCGGCATGCGGTTCCTGTTCAGCAACATCGACAAGATCCGGCGCCGCACCAACCCGGGCCTGTCGGTACTCGGCATCCTGCCCTCGATGTATCAGGCGCGGCAGGTAAACGACCGCAAGACGCTTCAACAGATCCATGAGGAATACAGCGGGCTAATCACCGTCTTCCCGCCGATCCCGAAGATCGCCGTCTACGCACAGGCCACCACCATCGGCAAGGCGTTGATGGACGCCGCGCCGGACTCGCCTGGGGCCGCGGTCTACAACACCATCGCCACCGCCCTGATCCACGAACGCACCAACCGTCTGGAGCCCGCCCATGTCGCGTAATCTACTGTCGAAGGGCAAGGCGGAGGCGCCGGATTCGTCGCGGCAGGCGCACGGCCACGCGCTTTTCGTGCTCGCCAAGGGCGGCCCGCAGATCGTCGAGGCGGAGATCGACAGGATCGTCTCCAACCCCGGCCAGCCGCGGCAGTCCTTCGACGAGGACGACATCGCCAGCCTGGCCGAATCCATTCGGACCTACGGGCTCCAGCAGCCCATCGGCCTGCAGTCCCTGCCCGACGGCCGGTGGCAGCTAGTGTTCGGCGAGCGCCGCCTGCGCGCGATAAGGCGGCTCGAGCGCTCGACCATCGCCGGCATCCTGGTGTCCGGCGACCTCGACGAGATCGCGCTCATCGAGAATGTGCAGCGGATCGACCTCAACCCGTTCGAGGAGGCGTTCGCCTTCGACCGCCTCCGCCAGCGCCACGGCTACTCGCACGACGCCCTGGCCAAGGTGGTCGGGCGCTCGAAGAGCATGGTGACCAAGACCCTCATGCTGCTCCGCCTGTCGGACTCCGCGCACGAGGAGTACATGGCGGCGGCCGACAAGCCGACCTTCCGCGGGATGTACGAGGTGGCCGCCATCGCCGACGCGAGCGAGCGGAACACGGCGTGGAAGGGGCTGATCGCCGGCGGCACCGCGCCGGCCACCAGCGGCGAACGCGAACCGGCCTCCAACCGCTTCGGCAACCGCAGCGACCAGACGCTGGCGGGGCTCAGCGCGCTGTCGATTCGTGTCACGCGAAATCTGCTGCGCGCCCGCGATACGCTAAACGCCATGCAGGATCGCCGACCCGATCTCAAGGACTTCGACCGCGAGATGCTGCGGGAGATCCGCGACATGGTGGATGCCCTGTTGTCGCAGCAGGAGGATTGACCGCGACCGTTGGACCGGTTCACCGTGAACCGGCTCGCTCCACACCCGTTCTCGATCCATACGCCGCCAGACGGGAAGACGGCAGGCACGCCGGAGGCATTGGCCTGCCGCGCAGGGCATGCGGGAATTTGGCAAGGGCGACGTGCCATCGACGCAGTTCATTAGCTCCTTACGAGCGCCTCATGAACGATACCAGCCAAGCCTAAGCGGCTCTGGCTGGAGTTTCGGGCCTCGCGGCCCAGGCCGGTTCCCGACCTTTGAGCTTCAGTCCGGCGGTCAGCATTGCCAGGGCTGCCGCTTCATCGCGTGACGCGACGAAGCCACAGCCGCAGCGGTGCGTCCGCTCGGACTGAGCTTCCCGCTGGGAGCGGAGAGGTTGGACGATGACGACGAAGCTACGCTTCTTCACGGAGGAGTTCAAGGTGGAGGCGGTGGCACTGCTGGAGAGCAGCGGCCGGCCCTTGGAGCACGTTGCGAAGGAACTGGGGATCCAACCCTCGATGCTGCGCAACTGGCGGCGGCGGGTTCCCGGGACAGGGGGGCCGCCGCGGCTCCCCATCAAGCAGGCGGCGGCCCCCCTGTCCGCCGGCGATCCGTCGGCGGAAATCGCTCGACTGAAGAGAGAGCTTGATCGCGTGCGTATGGAACGGGACATATTAAAAAAAACTGTGAGCATTTTCTCGGAGCCTCTGAAATGAGGTTCCGGATCATTGAGGACTGTCGTGACGAATACCCGGTTCGGGTGCTCTGCGATGCCCTCGGCGTGTCGCCTTCCGGCTACTATGCTTGGCGGTCTCGGCCGGAGAGCGCGCGCAAGGCTGCGAACCGTCAGTTGCTGGCCGACATCCAGCGCCTGCATGACCAGCATCGCAAGCGCTATGGAGCCCCGCGCATTCATGCCGCCTTGCGGGCACAGGGCCGGATCGTCAGCCGCGGACGGGTCGAACGCCTCATGCGCCATCATGGCATTCGAGCCCAGCGTCCCCGCGCTTACCGGGTCTGCACCACCGACAGCAACCACGCCCTGCCGGTCGCCCCCAACCTGCTGGACCGCGACTTCTCGCCCGCCACGCCGAACCAGGTCTGGCTCACCGACATCACCTACGTGCCGACCGACGAGGGGTGGCTGTACCTGGCGGTGATCCTGGACCTGTTCAGCCGCAAGGCGGTGGGCTGGGCGATGCGCGATCACCTGCGCACCGAGTTGCCGTTGGCGGCGCTGACCATGGCGCTCCAGCGGCAGCGCCCCGCCCCCGGCCTGCTGCACCACTCCGACCGCGGCAGTCAGTACGCCTCGGCGCAGTACCGCAAAGCCTTGAAGGAGCACGGCATCGTCCAATCCATGAGCCGCAAAGGGAACTGCTGGGACAACGCCCCCATGGAGAGCTTCTTCGGAACGGCCAAGTCGGAGTTGGTCCACCACCAGCGGTATCCCACCCGCGAGGCCGCCAAGCGGGACCTGTTCGCCTACATCGAAGGCTACTACAATCGCCAAAGGCTGCACTCAGCCCTCGGCTACATCACCCCAGAGCAGGCCGAGCTGCGGGCTGCGTAATCCGGTGTCCACTCGCGCGGGGGAAGCTCACGCGAAGCTGTGGCGCAGCGTGTGGACGGTGACGTGCTTGACCAAGCCGGCGGCTTTGCAGGCGGAACGGCAAGCGGCGTGTAGCACGGTCTGGTCGATGTGGTGATCCTCGTCGCGGCCGGGGAACAGCCAGTGGCGCGGCTTGGCCAAGCGCCAGTAGACGCGCAGGATGCCGAGGAGTTGCACCGACAGCATTGCGTAACGGTCCTTGCCGCTCTTGCCCTGCTCGATACGGATCAGCATGCGCGAGCTGTCGATGTCGGCGACCTTCAGCGTGATCACCTCCGAGACGCGTAGTCCGGCCCCATAGGCCGTCGCCAGCGCGGCGCGGCTCTTCAAGCTGGGCACCGCCTCCAGGAAGCGCACGACCTCGTCGGCGCCGAGCACCACCGGCAAGCGCCGCGGCTCGCGGGCGTAGGCGATGCGCTCCGGGACCTCCGCCTGCCCGAGCGTGACGCCGTAGAAGAAGCGCAGCGCCGCGACCGTCTGGTTGAGGCTGGCCCAGGAAATGCCCTGGGAAATCAGCTGCACTTGGAAGGTGCGGACCTCGTCCAAGCCGAGCCGCTCCGGCGACCGCCCGAAGAAGCGGCTGAACTTGGCGACCGCATGGACGTAGGACCGTTGGGTCGCCGGCGACAGATTACGGACTGTCATGTCCTCAATCATGCGACGGCGCAGAGGGCTCATCTCAGCCATCGGAGGCTCCTGTCGTGAGACGGGGCGGAAATGCCCGCATCCCTCCTGACAGAAGCTGATCCGACTCCGTCGCCCTATACCGCGTCAGCGGTTTCGTTCAATCCCCTCAGTGAGTCAGCGCCAACGCTCGCCGGTATCACCTGGACGGAACGAAAAACCATCACCGTGCGTTTTGAAGCCGAAGCCAGGGAAGCGGTCGCGCCCCTTGAACCGGGGGAACCCCGGCGTTTGCCCCGCCTTCACGCGCCGGAAGAAGGCGGCAAACGCCTTGTCGAGCCGCTTGAGCGTGACCTGGGCCGACTGCGCATTGAGCGCCAGATACTCCAGGTGCTCGTGGCGGATCTGGGTGAGGCTCTTGCACTGGTCGGCGAACGAGAGCGACAGGCCCGCCTTGCGATACGCGCTGATGCGCTCCTCCAGGGCCGCGTTGTAAAGCGCCCGGTGAAGACCGCACATCCGCTCCAGCGCCGCCGCTTGCGTGACGCTCGGATACAGACGGGACGTGACGCGGCGATGGACAGACGGCACAATGTTCATTGTATGTTCTCGCACGGCCATGTGCAATGAGCGCGCTCTGCGCGCTGGCGGCCTTCACCACCAGCCAACCGCTACGAGGTCTGGCTGGAGCACTGGCCGCCGTTTCGGTAGGAAGCTATTTGGAGTTTTGTCGCGCCAATCAAAATTTACAAGCGAATTTCGTTGATCGCGCGGGCGCACGTCTATGAAGTCTGTTCGTAGCGTCACTTGGGTTTATGCTCGCGGTTATCGGCTTCGATCGCCGCAGCCACCGCAGCACATGATTTCGACGTCCAGCTTATCCGCTGCAGGCCCGAGGAGGCCGACTGCCTTGCGGACGAAATTGGCGTAGGTGTTTTCCCCAATCTACCAAGCTATACAGAGTGTATGCTATCCTCATACATTGTGCTCTTCGCCTCATTTGACAACAGGAAAGCGGCCTCGACTTACCCCAAGACACCGGAGATCGCTCGCGGACTCTTGAACCGCCCCCCACCCGCTCTGGCCACCTATAGGCGAGCTCTCCTGGCGCTAGCCTCATGCCTCGGCGCAAATAGTAGGAATTCTGTCCCGCGCGACAAAACTCCAGGGCTCGCGCGACAAGACTCCAGAGGAAAGTGCCCGCCCAATGGCCTGGAGGATTGCTAGGGCGCGACAAGATTCCAATGAACCCCCGACTTAATGGTGCATCCGCTAAATCCTTGAGAGGGCTGGGACGGCGGCCGACGGCGTCCTCAGATGAAGGGATGCTTGTGCCTCCGGCGCCTGCCAAACAGCCCTCCAATCGGTTTGTGGGGGCGCGACAAGACTCCAAGCCCATCGCCCTCGTCAGACTATGGTCGCACGCCAGAGGCGGTCCAGCTTGCGCTCCGTGGCGCGCTGCAGCACGCCGGCCGCTTCGAGGTCCTGGATTAGGTCCAGCGCCGAGCGATAAGTCATGCCGAGCCGCCGTTCCACCGCACGAGTGCTCACCATCGGCTGCTCCCACAGGAAGTCAAGGAGCTGCGGCAGCCGGCCGGTGGAGCGCCGGGTCCCAGCGCGCTGCCGGCGCGTCGGCCCTCGTGTGTCGCTTCGCCGCTTTGGAAGCCGTGGGACCACGGAGGTGGCGGCGACCCATGACTCGTGCCTAGCCTCGATCTGAGCCGAACGCTCGATCTCAGCGCCGACGGCCTCGGCGGCGAGCCCCGCCATCCAAGTGATCCAATTGTCCTCGGAGCCGCCGAGCGCCGTACGGTAACCGGTGTGATCGCGGCTCCACCAGGCGACCATTGGGAGGCAGGCGCTGTTCAACCGGCATGCCCGGGCTATCAGGTGCGGCGCCGCCAACCTGGCGAAATGAGCCCACCAGCCGCCATGGGTCTGGCCAGCAATGTGACGGCGAATGGCTCGGCTCGGCTCGTCCTCGTCGACGACGATCGGCGCGGGACGCAGCTCTTCACGCGCGCCGTGCAGCCGATACAGCGCCCGCGCAGCACCGGCCAAGCCGGGATCGACAACTAGCGCCTCGTCAATCAACCGCAGGGCATCGTGCGAAATCTCCCGCGCGCTTGCCGTCCAGGGCGCTGGCAGCTGGCTGTGTCGTGCCTCGTACCAGCGCGCGTGGACCTCCTCCAGCCAGGGCAGCGTCCATGCGGTCAAGGCGTGGACCTGGGGCGGCTCTTCGCCGGTGGGTTCGTCGGTCCCGTAGTCGGTAAGGGCGGCTTCCGCCTCAGCGAGCAAGCGCCGGGTCTCGCCGGCAATCGACGACCATGCCGCCACCGTTTCCGGCCTCAGCCGGCCG
This sequence comes from Azospirillum sp., assembly GCF_050789165.1. Taxonomy (NCBI): domain Bacteria; kingdom Pseudomonadati; phylum Pseudomonadota; class Alphaproteobacteria; order Rhodospirillales; family Azospirillaceae; genus Azospirillum; species Azospirillum sp. The sequence continues at coordinate 7,490 of NZ_JBOZRT010000069.1, read as the reverse complement.
TCGGTCGGAACGTCCTCCGGTGTTGCCGGCGTTGCCGTGATCCTGCCGTGCAGAGCCAGCAACACGTCGTACAGGAGTGCCGCCGTTCGGGCCTTGGCTCGCCGTGGAAGGTCCACCTCATCTGGAGAGATCAAAGCCAGCAGCAGATCGTCCGCTCCCACCAGCTCACCGTCGAGAGCGGCCATGGCCAGCACGCTGCGTCGCGTCGCGTCGCAGGCGTGCCGGCGTGCCCGTGCTGTGTCAGACAGCAGGGCATCGAAACGCCCCAGTCCACGCTCAGCGGATAGGAGATCGGGTAAAGTGCGCTGCGGGATCATGGAACATTCAAGCTACGGCATCGGTGCGACATGGAACTATATGTCGAACCGCCGCCCGCATGTCAGTCCACCTCGTCCAACCGCTCCGGTTTTGACTGGTCGAACCCACTCGAAGTGGGAAGGCGGACCTCGGTTTCGGCGGTATAGAGGCGTGGCGAAAGGGCGCTTGGAAGATCCCTAAGCGAACCGCGCGCAGCCAGTGATCCAAGAATCACATTCGTTCGGTCTTGATGACGGGTTGAGGCTCTCGCCCGGTTCCCGCCGCATCGCCTCGAACCAGTGTGGGGCGCAGGATGATAGGACCACGGAGGGATGCTGACAACTGTGTGCGGCCCGTTTACTTACGGCTTTTCGATGACCGGAGCCGGCAGTTCGAGGAACTCTACCTGGCGCCGCGCGGATGTTGCGGCTACTCGATCAACCATCACGAAGTCGCCCGTGGACTGGCTGTCAACCACGGCCTCCAGGATCTGTTGGCGGACCTCCTGCAGCCGGACGGCAGCATCGACCTCACGTAGCAGGTTGGCCGAGGGCGTGAGGGTGTAAATTTCGTCCACGACCGCGCGGTTCTCTTCGACGCGCTCGATCTCCACGGTAACGATGCCCTCCGCCTCCAGGGCCAGAACGGCCTTGCGCACCACCGTAAGCGTGTCGCGCAGCCGTGAGCGCTCGTGCATGCCGCTGTCGCGCTGGATGGCCAACGCGCTGAGCGACATCGGTTGCGGATTGTCGGAACCCTCGTACGCTACCGAGAGACGCTTGTAGAGCCAGCGGCTCACCGGCGAGCGCAGGCGCATGAGCCAAGTGTACGAGATCGAACGGTACCGCATCGCCCGGATGGAGGCCGCCACCAACGGGTTGAAGGTAACGTAAGTCTCGGTATTTCCTGTAACGCCGGAGCCGGCCCGGCTGCGGAAAGCCAGCACCGGAAATACCGAGGAGTTCAGCACCGTGCCTCCGCCACCCTCTGCCATACTGATCTCAATGACCGACTCCCGCAGGATCTGCAGGGCGTCCTTGATCTCGTTGATGTTCAGGCTGTGGCCTACCTCGGCGAGTTCACGCTGGAGTTCATAGAGGCTGAACGTCGCCATCACCTCACCGTCCCGGCTCAACGAAAGGCGGCGCTGACTGGTGGCAATACGGCGGACAACTTCCTCAACGATCTGCTCGCGCTCACTCGGGAACAGGTAAATCCACTTGTCATCCTTGCGCGCGCCCTTGGCGGAAGAGTCCTTGAGGACGCCCTTGCGCCGGTGAACGGTTGGGCGCCAGCGGAGTTGGGCCGGCTTAAGGGTGAGGTTGTACGCCTTCCCGTCGAACTTGAACTCGCGCTCGACCGGCGTATCGGACAGCGAGGGGGCCTGCACCTCACCCTCCTTACCTGGCTTGCGGAATACGTAGCGGGGCGCAATGTCGTAGAGGCCGACGGCATTCGTGCGGCGGTGCCGCGGGCCGGCGTCAGGAAGGGCAGGATCGTCCTGGGGCGGGAACAGAACCAGTTGCAGCGCGATCTCGGCGTCCATCTGTGTCGCCGTCCGTGTCTCGATATCTTTCATCGCGCGCTTCGCCACCATCGCCGCCCCCTTCAAACTCGACGAAGCATAGGTCGCGCCGACGGCTCCGCCAATGATTCCACTCGACTCCATCCTCCTGGAGTGTGGGAGGAGCGCGCGATACTGTGGGAGAAGCGCGCGCACATATGGGAGAATCGCGCGGCAGACTGGTAGCCTCCCGAGTCGCGCAATCCTCCCACATAGTCAGCGCGCCAGGAAAAGCGCGAATCGGGAACCGGACTGGAGCGTGGCGTCAGGCACTGACCAAGGCAATCTCTACAGCCTGCGTCCAATCACCCGCGCGTTTCTCCCACACTGTCGGGGGCGGCACCATTCCTGGCATTTTCAACGGTCCTGCTTCCAGCGCGCGTTTCTCCTACAGGCGGAAAGGCGGAAACGGGTGGGGTACATGCCAGCATTTCCAGTCCGCGCAATCCTCCCACATGCTTGTAACCATCTGCGCGTTATTCCCACAGGTTTCCCAGTACCGAAGGCTCCGGATATGCGCGCTTTCCTCCCATATGCCTGTTTCCAGGCGCGCGTTCCTCCCACCTGTCTCCAGGGCTCCTAAGGCCATCAGCTCACCGTCGCACGACGTCTGGTTACGTCCCGCGCCCGATTCGCAGGCCCTGCGCGCGCTGCTCCTACATGACCGCGCGATCCTCCCATACAGCCGCGCGATCATTCCAGAAGTACGCGCGCTTCTCCCACACAAGCGCGGGCTACTCCTACCTATGGGAGGATCGCGCGCGACTGTGGGAGCAATGCGCGGCTTTGCGCACCCCCCACCCCAAGGAATCCTACCCGGTAAGAGGGCCGGCCCGACCGGCACAATGGATTGGGGAGCACCACGATGACGACCACTATCGCTACCGATTTCGACAGCAGACGCTGGGGGCGCATCCCGGCTTGGTGGCTGGATCACCCCGACCTCGACGCCGACGGTTTCGCCGTGCTGTCGGCGCTGGCCACCTTCGCCGACGAACATGGCGTGTGCTGGCCCAGCCAGTCCACCCTGGCAACGAAGTTGAAGCGGTCCAGGCCGACCATCAACCGCATCCTCCAGCGCCTCGACGACCTCGGCCTGGTCTCCATCGAGCACCGCCGCGGCCGCGATGGTGCCCGCCTGTCCTGCCTGTACCGGCTGCGCTTCACCCACGACGGCGCAGCGGCGGAACCGCGGGCCGATCCTGCCGCTGCGGCGGCGATGAACAGGGATGACTCGGCGGTGGACGCCCCCTGTCCGCTTCTGACTCAGGAACAGGTCCATTTCGAACAGATTCCAGACTCGCACGCTTCGAGCGGGTGCGAGCCGATGCTCGATATGCCGGTTCAGGCAGTGCCTGCGGAGTGGATGCCGAACCCCGAGGAACTAGCCTGGGCGCAGGCCCGGTTCGGCCACGTCGACCTGGCGCAGCATGTCGATGGCTTCGTTCTGCGCTGCCGAGCGCACGGCTACCGGTACAGGGACATCGGCGCCGCGTGGCGTGCCTGGCTGACGCAGGACGCCGCGGCTGGCAAGGCGCCGACAAGCCGCGGCGCGCCGCTGGCCGGCGTTCCCGCTGCGTCGCCAGCTCGCCCCCGTGAAACCGCCGCCGAGCAGCGCCTAGGCGCCTGGGCCGCGGCTGCCGCCGAACTGCGCCAGCGCAGAGCCACCCCGTTCCGCACCTAACGGAGGTCAGCATGTCGACCAACATTGCCACGTTTCCTGGCTGCCGGCCCCCGGTGACCTTCGACCCGAGCCTGCCCGGACCGGACCGGCACGCCGCGCTGGTTGCCGCCCTGCCGGCGCCGCTCCAGGAGGTCCTGGCTGCCGGCCGTGTCGAACGCCGACCGCGCTTCTCCGATGATGGCTTCGAAGGGTTGGCAGAGACCTGGTCGCCACCGGCCACCGTCACATCACAGCACGCGGCGCTGGCGCAGCGAGCGCTCGACGACCTGACCGGAACCGCGCTGGCACCTGCAAGCACCGACCACCTTCTTGCGCGCGTGCTGGCATTGCTGAGTCATTTTCCTGCCAAGGGGATGACGCCCGACGTTGAACGCCTAGTGGCGCTGGACTGGGCCGACGACCTCGGCGAATACCCGGCCTGGGCCATCGACGCCGCGGCGCGCCAGTGGCGCCGGACCAGGAAATGGCGTCCCTCCATCGCCGAGATGCGGGCGATGTGTGACGACATCTGCCGACAGGAGCGCGCTCTGGCCGAGCGGCTGCAGGCGGTGGTGCTGCGGGCCGGCCAGCAGGACCGCGCGCGTGTTGGGCTGATAAAAGCGATCGCGGCCGAGGCTATCCAGCGGATGGATCGTGCCCCGGGGCGTGGTGTCTGAGGGGGCGTAGGTGCTCTTCGGCGGGCCGAGGCCGCCGGTCTACTCCGCTGCGATCGACAGCGGGTCAGTGGCTGGAGGGTGGCACAGCTCGCTCAGCTCGGCTTTGCACGTTTACTCTGGCGTAGCCGCTGTGGTCGGATCTTGCCGTGTTTGCAGGTGCTCCCTGATGGGTCCTACCTCAGCCGGCTCTACGCCAAGGCTCGTAATCGCCGGCTCGATCGCAACGGCATCACAGTCCGCGTCATCGAATACCATGTGGATGGCCTGCCTGGAGCCGAGCCCCTGTATCGGCTGCTCACCACCATTCTGGATCCGGACAGTAAGAGCCCGTTTGGAAACGGTTGGCGGTGAGAGCGTGTTATGATTCAAGCTTCGTATGTGGACCGAAGCGACGCGCGGCCGGATGGCCAGGATCGAGAAGAAGACGAAGCGGTATACGACAGACCTGACCGATGAGGAATGGTCCCTGATAGAACCGCTGATGCCGAAGACGGCGGGCACCGGCCGCCCGAGGGATGTGAGCCTTCGGGAGGTCTTGAATGCGTTGCGCTATCTGGCGCGGACGGGGTGCGGTTGGCGGATGTTGCCGAAGGATTTCCCGCCCTGGCAGACGGTGTACTGGTGGTTCCGGCGGCTCGTGCGGCGGCTGCTGTTCCAGACGCTCCACGACGTGGCGTTGATGATCGACCGTGAGCGGGCCGGCCGCGAGGCCAGTCCGAGCGCCGGCGTGGTGGACAGCCAGACGGTGAAGGCGCCCGCCGCCCGCGAGCGGGGCTACGATGCGGGCAAGAAGATCAGCGGGCGCAAGCGGCACATCGCGGTGGATACCGATGGCCGCCTGCTGATGGTCAACCTGACCACCGCCGACCTCTCCGATTCCGCCGGTGCCCAGCAGATCCTGGACGCGCTGCGCAAGCGCTGGCCGTGGATGAAGCATCTGTTCGCCGACAGCGCCTATGACCGGACCAAGCTGATGGACAAGGCCGCCTTCCTCGACTTCACCATCGAAGTGGTGCGCCGCACCGACAGCGATCCCGGCTTCAAGGTCGTTCCGCGGCGGTGGGTGGTCGAACGGACCTTCGGATGGATGACCCGTTGGAGACGACTGGTTCGAGATTACGAGGCTCGGATCGACGTCTCCAAGGGCATGATACAGCTCGCTATGGCAAGCCTGCTACTCCGGCGAGTTTGTCAATCGGCTTGCAATATCCAGCCAGCATCGGCGTCCAATTTCCAGCCACGCTTCCGGTTGCAGAACTCGTTGTCCAGGGAGTCCACGGGAGGGTCCCGCGCGCGCCGCGGAGTGCCCTCATAGCTGACGCAGCGGCGCGCGTGGGAGGGACCTGTGGGCCCCCCTGGGCAACGCTCAGGAGCGGGTCTTAAACCGCCAGCTCTCGTTGCCGGTCTCCAGGATATCGCAGTGATGTGTGAGCCGGTCGAGCAGAGCGGTGGTCATCTTGGCATCGCCGCCGAATACCGACGGCCACTCGGCAAAGCTCAAGTTCGTGGTGATCAGCACCGAGGTCTGGGCGTACAGCTTGCTGAGCGCGTGGAACAGCAGCTGGCCGCCACTTTGGGAAAAGGGCAGGTAGCCGAGTTCGTCCAGCACCACGAGATCAACGCGGGTCAGCTGGTCGGCGAGCTTGCCGGCTTGCCCGGCCCGGGCCTCGGCCTCCAGCCGGTTCACCAGGTCGATGACATTGAAGAACCGGGCGCGTGCGCCGCGGCGCACGCAGTTGGCCGTGATGGCGATGCACACGTGCGTCTTGCCGGTGCCGGTTCCCCCGATGAACACGGCGTTGCGCTGGGTCTGCAGAAAGCCGCCGTCGTGCAGGTCGCGCACCAAGCCCTCGTTGAGGGGGCTGGCGGTGAAATCAAACTCGGCCAGCGACTTGGCCAGGGGCAGCTTGGCGGCGCCGAGCTGATAACGGATCGAGCGCGCCTGCTTCTCCGCCCACTCCGCCGCCAGCAGATCACCCAGGATCTGCTGAACAGTGCGTTGCCGCTTCAGCCCGTCGCTCATCACCTCGTCGTAGGCGGCGCGCATGCCGGCCAAGCTGAGCTCGGCCATCATCGCCATCAACTCATGCCGTTCCATGGCAGCCCTCCCGCACCGCGCGCAGGCGGTCGTAGCGCCCGCAGTCGGCGGTCGGCTCGATGGACAGCGTCAGCGCCGCCGGCACCGCCATGGCCGGCGCCGGGGTGACGTCGTGGCGCCGGGCGAGGATGTTCAGGATCACGTCCCGGCTGTGCGTGCCGCTCGCCAGCGCCTCGCGGCAGGCGGCCTCCACCGCCTCCAGGCCGTCGGTGAGGATGGCGGCGAGCACGCCAACGAACTGCCGGTCGGCGTCGTCGCCGCGGCCCAAGCGGGTCCGCACCTTCGCCAGGGCTGGCGGCAACTCCCAGTCCCGGAACGGCGCCCCGTTGCGCAGTGCTCCCGGCTTGCGGGCGAGGACCGGCAGGTAGTGTAGGGGATTGTAGATCGTGTGGCCGTGCCCGAAGGCCCGCGGATGCTCGGCGATGATTGCGCCGTTGAACCACACCACGATCCGCGTCGCGTAGGCCCGCACCTGCACCGGCTTGCCGGCGGCGACCGCGGCCACGCTGTAGCGGTTGCGGTCGAACTGGATCAGGCAGGTCTTCGACGCGCTGAGCGTGGTCTCGTGGAAGCCGTCGAAGGGATCGCTCACGGTGAGCAGCGCCGGCCGCTCCGCTTGGAACACCTCCCACACCGTCCGGCTCCTATCCTCGGGATGCGGCGTCTGCTGGGCCCAGACGCTCACCTCATCGCGCAGACGGTCGTTCACCTCCTCCAGCGTCTTGGCGCGCAGCCGCGGTGTGAAGAGGCGCTGGCGCAAGGTGCCGACCTGGTTCTCGACCTGGCCCTTCTCCCAGCCCGAAGCCGGGGTGCAGGCCACCGGCTCGACCAGGTAGTGCGAACACATTTGGGCGAAGCGGCGGTTGAAGCGGCGCTCCTTGCCGACGAACACGGCGTCGACCGCCGTCTTCATGTTGTCGTAGATGCCGCGCTCGCACAGGCCGCCGTAGAACGCCGCGGCACGGGCGTGGGCGTCGAACACCATCTCCTGGGTCTGGCGCGGGTAGACCGCCACGAACGGCATGCGGCTGTGGCACAGACGGGCATGGGCCACCTGCACCTTGGTCGTCACGCCGTCCAGGATGATCCACTCCTCCGCCCAGTCGAACTGGTACGCCTCGGCGGGAGCGAAGGTCAGCGGCACGTAGGCGTCCACCGGTCCGCCCGGCGGCTGGCGCTGCTTGAAGCGTT
>NZ_JBOZRT010000068.1:0-18898 GCF_050789165.1 Azospirillum sp. | reverse complement strand
CCCGCGAAAGCGGGGATCCAGAGAACCTTGGGAAATCAACCCCTTGCCAACTCTCCTGGATCCCCGCTTTCGCGGGGATGACGGTTGAGAGAAGCGAGGAAATGCAACCGCGCTCATTTCCCGGACAGCCGCGCGCCATCGCGGGGATGACGATCCGGGAGATTCCTGATCAAGGAACGGGCGTCCAGCGATTGGCGTACGCCCATGGGGACAAGCCTGGGCATGACGGCAACAGAAAAGCACGCCCGCTACAACCACCCCCGCCGCCGGAAGTACCAAAGCGGCAGCACGGCCGAGACCAGCATCAGCACGACGGCCATCGGGTAGCCGAAGGCCCAGTCCTTCTCCGGCATCACGTCGAAGTTCATGCCGAAGAAGCTGCTGACCAGCAGCGGCGGGAACAGGATGACCGTCAGCACGCTGACCAGCTTGACGATGTCGTTCTGCCCCACGGTGATGCGGCCCAGCGTGCTGTCCAGCAGCAGGCCGACCTTGTTGGACAGGAATCGCGCGTACTGGTCCAGCCCGTCCACGTCCTGCACGATGCCGCGCGCCCAGCGCCGCGCCGCCTTGCGCAGCGCCACGTCGCCCTCGCCACGCATCAGGAAGTCGAGCATCCGGCGCAGGCTGACCAGGCTCTCGCGCGCCTTGGCCAGCACGTGGCCGCACTGTCCCAGCGCCTTCAGCGCTCGGGTGTCGTCGGTCTCCGCGGTGCCCGGGTCGAAGCGGCGGAAGGCGCGGCTGCTCAGCGAGTCCAGCTCGGCGGCGGTGCGGCGCAGGACGCCGGCGGTGCGCTCGACCACCGCCTCCAGCAACGCCACCAGGATGGCGTCGGGGCTGGTGCCGCCGTAGCCCTGGCGCACCGTGCGGCGGCGGAAGGTCAGGAAAGGCTGCGCGTCCATGTAGTGGATGGTGGCGAGCCGCCCGCCGGCTACCACGAAGCGGACGGGCGTGAGGCGCGGCGCCTCCGTCTCGGCCAGCGCCAGCACCAGGACGGTCATATGCACGGCGCCGCTGGCGCGGCGCAGGCGGCTCGACTCCTCGATCTCGGCGATCTGCTCGCGGGTCGGCAGGGCCAGGCCCATCACCGCCTCGCCCTGCGCCTGCTCCTCGTGCGTCGGCGTCACGAGGTCGAGCCACGCCGTCTCCGCCGGCAGCGGCGCGCCGTGGGCGCCGGAACCCTTGGCCCAGCGCAGGATGCCGCCGTCGTTGACGAAGACGTGCATCATGGCCGGCGGCTCAGACGATGCGGCCGATGCGGCGGGGCTTCAGCGGGTGCGAGTCCGCCTTGGGAGCCGTGTCCTTGCCGGACTCCAGGTCAAGCGCGGCGCCCTCCTGCTTCAGCGCCTGCTCGAGCTTGCGGCGGAAGGCGCCGCCGTCGTCGCGCTGGTCGAGGAACTGAGAGACCGCCTGCTTGGCGGTCTCCTGGTCGTAGGGGACCTTGCCGAACGTCGCCAGCTTGGCGCGGTTCAGCACCTTGGGGTCGATGGTCTGCCGCAGCGCCGCCATGCGGCGCAGCAGCTCCTTGCGCAGGTCCGCGGACTCGTCGGACATGGGGTGGCCTCCCCGGGCGGTTATTCCCGGCCGATCAGCGTGCCGGCGCCGCCCTCGGTGAAGATCTCCAGCAGCAGCGCGTGCGGCACGCGGCCGTCGAGGATGACGGCGGCGTCGACGCCTTGTTCCACGGCCTCGATGCAGGTCTCGATCTTCGGGATCATGCCGCCGGTGGCGGTGCCGTCGGCGATGGCGTTGCGGGCCTCCTCCAGCGACATGCGCGGGATCAGGTTCTTGTCCTTGTCCAGCACGCCGGCCACGTCGGTCAGCAGGAAGAAGCGCGTGGCGCCGAGCGCGCCGGCGATGGCGCCGGCCGAGGTGTCGGCGTTGATGTTGTAGGTGTCGCCCTGGCGGTCGACGCCCACCGGGGCGACCACCGGGATGATGTCCGCGGCCAGCAGCCCTTCGAGGATCTGCGGGTTGACCTGATGGGGCTCGCCGACGAAGCCGAGGTCCAGCACCTTCTCGATGTTGCTGTCCGGATCCCGCTGGGTGCGGCGCAGCTTGCGCGCGATGATCAGCTGGCCGTCCTTGCCCGACACGCCGACGGCGCGGCCGCCGGCCTTGGAGATGGCGGTGACGATCTGCTTGTTGATGGAGCCGGACAGCACCATCTCGACCACCTCGACCGTCTCCTTGTCGGTGACGCGCAGGCCGTCGATGAAGCTCGACTGGATCTTCAGGCGCTTCAGCATCTCGCCGATCTGCGGCCCGCCGCCGTGCACCACCACCGGGTTGATGCCGACCTGCTTGAGCAGAACGATGTCGCGGGCGAACAGCTCGGCCAGATGCTCGTCACCCATGGCGTGGCCGCCGTACTTGATGACGAAGGTGCGCCCGGCGTAGCGGCGCATGTAGGGGAGCGCTTCGGACAGGGTGCGGGCCTTGCCCAGCCACTCTTCGCGGTCGTTCGTCACGGCGGTGCCATCGGTGGGATTGGACGTTGGCGGACTCTTTATCGGAACCGCGCCGCGCTGCCTAGCGCCTTTTGCGGGAACCGGCCGTGCGGCGCACGGTTGGTTCCCCGATCAGAATGCCGATCAGGATTGGGAGGCGCGCCATGACCGACCGCCGGATGCCCGAACCCCGCACCCCCTTCACCGACGCCTTCAAGCAGGAGCGCGACGAGCGCCCGCCGCAGACCGGCGAGAAGCTGGGGCCCGGAACCGCGAAGAGACCGGGCCCGGGGCCTGTGGAGGATCCGGGCATCGACAGCCCGAGTTGATTCCGCAGACCGTGGCGTCGGGGGCAAGATCCACACGGATTTCACGGATTTTGGCACGGATTGCACGGAATTCTTCGATGCCTGCGGCGCTGATGCCGGCCAGGAAGGCAAGATCCGTGAAATCCGTGCCAAAATCCGTGAAATCCGTGTTCCGGTTTGCCTCGGGGGCGTTCAGCCCATCCGCTCCAGCGCGAACTCGACCGCCGCGGCGGCGTGCAACTCGGTGGTGTTGAACATCGGGAACTCCGGCCGGTCGGCCTGCTCCACCAGCAGGAAGATCTCGGTGCAGCCGAGGATGACGCCCTCGGCCCCCTGCGCCTTGAGGCCGTCGATGATGCGCAGGTACTCGGCCTTCGACGGCTCCCGCAGGTCGCGGCGCACCAACTCGTCGAAGATGATGCGGTCGACCACTTCCATGTCGGCGGGCGGCGGCACCAGCACCTCGATGCCGTAGCGCTCGGTCAGCCAGTTGCGCAAATAGTCGGAGCGCATGGTCGGCATCGTGCCGAGAAGGCCGATGCGCGACAGGCCGGCCTTGCGGATTGCCTCGCCGGTCGGGGCGGCGATGTGGATGAAGGGCGTGGCGCGGCCGGCCATGATCGGCTCCACCACGCGGTGCAGCGTGTTCGACACGCAGAGGATCACGTCCGCCCCGGCGCGCTCCAGCGCGTCCACCTTGCCGGAGAGATAGCGGTGCGCCTCGTCCCAGGCGTCGTTGCGGACGAAGTGCTCGATATTGCCGAAATTGACGCTGACGATGACGATCTCGCCGTTGTCCCAGCCGCCCAGGCGGCGGTTCAGCCCGTCGTTCAGCAGGCGGTAGTACTCGCCCGTCGCCTGGTTGCTCATGCCGCCCAGCACGCCGATGGTCGGCTGCGGCAGCGGGCGCTCCTTGATCTTGTCAACGGTCGGCTTCGTCATCGCGTCTCTCCCCCGTGGTCGGGCTGGAGGATGGCGGGTTCGGCGCCGCCCGTCCAGCGTCCGGCGAGCAGCGCCATCGGCTGGAGCGACCGATCGGACTGGGAGCCGCGCTCCTCCGGGTCACGCGACCCGGTGCGAAGCCTTGATCCGCGCCCGCATCAGGATCTCCCTTTCCGAGCAGCGCGCCATGTGCTGCGGAAACGAGTCGGCTTCGCCGATGAGCGGCCCGGCCAAGTACTTGAACGCGGCCTTGTCCGCGGCTTCCAGCATCGACGGGGTGCGCACGCCGTCGGCGTAGGGCACGATCCCGGCCTTCCGGCACACTGCGCCGAAGCGTTCGATGTCCTGGCGCACCTTGGCGCCGTCCGCGTGGGCGCAGATGTCCAGCCCCACGGCCTTGACGCCGCCCTGCACATAGGTGGGCAGGTCGGGCAGCTCGCTTCCGGTCCGCGCGATCACGGTCCGGCAACTCGTCCGCAGGATGTTCACGATCTCGCTGAGCCGGCCGAACGGAATCTTCGGCGGGAGACTCACCAGCTCGAAAGCGAGGAAGGGTATCAGGTACTTCGGCGTCATGCGGAAGAGCTGCCAGTATTCGCGGCGGCGCTTCGTGTTGGCCAGCGTCTCGAAATGCACCGGAATGGTCAGCACGAACCGGAAACGGTTCTGGAACAGCTCGTTGTAGGTGGCGACCGCTTCCGAGAACGTCTTCATGTCGAGATCGAGGATGTCGTCGAAGTTCTCCTGATCGTACAGGACATCATACCCACGGACCCTGTTGAAGCCGGGCCGCACCAGGAACGCCTCGCAGACGTAGGTCGAGATCACCTGCGCGTAGGCGTCCCAAACCGGCCGATACATGAATTCCGGCTCGCTTTTCCCGGCGAGGCCAAGCTTCTGTGCCAGTTCCTGGCCGGTGCCGATGCAGGGGGGCTCCGCATCCTCGCCCCGATGGGTGCACCCCGTGCATTCGGCGGCGGCGGCGGCCTGCGTGGCGAACGCGTCGAGCAGTTCGCTGAGGCGTTGCGTCTCGACCAGCACCTGTCCTTCCAGATCGATCGTCGCCGTCTTGACCGTGATCGTGCTGGTTTCGCTGCGCCCGAGCAGGAGCTCGTGCAGTTCCGCCTTGATCTTCCCGCAGACCAGCTGCGCGGCGGCCTTGTCGCGGCCCGAGAAGACGACGAGGTAGTTCGCGTTGTCGTACCGGATCCAGGCGTCGTTGGGGCCGAGGTGCTTCTGCAGCATGCGGGCGGCCAGATCGTGGACCCGCTCGCTGATCAGCGGCCACTTCTCGCCGACCGCTTCCCGGATCTGATCGAGGCCGAGCAGGTGGACGACGCCGGCGGCCATGGACGAGTGCGTCTGCAGGATCTGCCGGGCCTTGTGGCGGAACTCGACGGTGTCGAGCGGAACGCCTTGGTCAGCCTCCGGCTCGGAGGCTGGCCTGCGCGGAGGCCCTGCGGCTGGGGATGGCGCGGCACTCATGATTTGGATCCCAAGCTCCGCAAATATTCATTGCTGATGATGCGGTGGATGGGGGGAACTATGTGCGCAATTCGTTTATGGATTGTGAACGCGATTGTTGCCATACTCAAGTATGAGTAGGATTTTATATGTTATTGCTCGAAGCCAGGAGATTTTATTTCCCAGATAGCGCCTGGAATTTGCTGCGCCGGATGTAAGTTGGAGGTTTTGCTTGGGAAAAGTGGTTGGTTGTCCTTACGTCTGGCGGCAGGACTGCTCCCGCTTCTCACCACACCACCCGGCGAACAGCGTCATCGGCTGCGTCAGCGCCGTGGTGGCGATGGCCATCAGCACCAGCGCCGAGAAGGCGCCGACCGACAGCACCCGCGCGTCCAGCAGGATGGTCAGCACGATGACCTCCATCAGCCCCTTGCACGGCATCAGCGCGCCGAGCCGCCAGGAATCGCCCCAGCTCTCGCCGGACAGCCGGGCCGGCAGCGCGGTGCCCAGCAGCTTGCCGGCGATGGTGACCACGGTGGCCAGCGCGAACACCGTCCATTGCGCCGGCTCGGAAAGATCGAGGGCCACCTTCAGCCCGGTCAGCGTGAAGAAGAACGGCAGCAGCACCAGCGTGGCGAAATGCTCCAGCCGGTCGAGGACGGCGGCGGCGAGGCGCTTCGGCATCACCGTGCCGGCCACGAAGGCGCCCAGGATGTAGTGCAGGCCGATGGCCTCGGTCACCGCGGCCGAGGCGAGCAGGCCGGCGCAGGTCAGCACGATGGCGGTGTCGCCGACCTCGTCGCCCGGGGCGACGCGGGCGAACAGGCGCTCCAGCAGCGGCTTGGCGACGAAGGCGGAGATCGCGAGGTAGCTGGCGCCCAGCGCCATCACCCAGGCCACCTCATCACCGCCGCGGCCCGAGGCCCAGGCCAGCACCGCCGTCACCAGCACCCAAAGCGCCGCGTCGTTGACCGCCGCGTAGCCGAGCGCCAGACGGCCGATGCGCTGCTCGATCAGCCCCATCTCGCGCAGGATGGCGCCCAGCACCGGGAGCGCGGTGACGCCCAGGCAGACGCCGAAGCCGACGGCGAACAGGCCGGGCGAGGCGGCGGGGCCGGCCATGCCCGGCAGCGCGCCGGCGATCCACCAGCCCAGGCCGGCGCCGAGCAGCGTCGGCACCACGAGGCTGGACAGGCTGACCGTGACGAAGGCGCGGCCCTTGCCGCGGAACTCGGTCACGTCCAGGTGCAGGCCGGTCAGGAAGGCGAACAGCACCACCGCCAGCCAGGACAGGCCGGACAGCGGCGCCAGCGCCGCAGGGCCGAACAGGGCCCCCCACAGCTCCGGCGCCACCCGGCCCAAAAGGGAGGGGCCAAGCGCCACGCCGAACAGGATCTGGATCACCACCATCGGCGCCACCCGGCGGACGCCGGCGAGGCGCCACAGCAGGAACGGCACCGCGATCAGCAGGATCGCCTGCACCAGGAACAGCAGGGCCGGCGTGGCCTCGACGCGCATGGCCGGATCAGTATTCGGTCAGCTTGGCGAGGCTGGCGCGCAACTCGGCGATGCCGAGGCCCTTGTCGGAGCTGGTGACGTGCACCTCCGGGAAGGCGGCGGGGTGCTTCTTCAGGGCGGCCAGGGTCTGGACGCGGACGTTGTCCAGCGCCTGCGGCTTCACCTTGTCGGCCTTGGTCAGCACGATCTGGTAGGGCACGGCGGCCTGGTCCAGCATGGTGAGGATCTCCTGGTCGTTGGGCTTCAGCCCGTGCCGGGAGTCGATCAGCACCAGCGCCCGGCGCAGCACCACGCGGCCCTTCAGGAAGCGGCGCACCAGAGTGTTCCACGCCTCGACCTTGTCCTTGGCCTCCTTGGCGTAGCCGTAGCCGGGCATGTCGACCAGCCGCAGCCGGCCGCCGAGGTCGAAGAAGTTGAGCTGCTGCGTGCGCCCCGGCGTGTTGGAGGTGCGCGCCAGCGTCCTGCGCCCGGTCAGCGCGTTGATCAGGCTGGACTTGCCGACGTTGGAGCGGCCGGCGAAGGCGACCTCGGGCAGCGTCGCCTCGGGCAGCTGGGACAGCGCGTCGGCGCCCCACACGAAGTCGCAGGCCTGCGCGAACAGCAGCCGGCCGGCCTCGATCTCCGCGTCGCTGAGGTTGCCGGTGAGGGAGGGGGTTTTCGGTTCGGTGTCGGTCATGGGGGTCCACCGGAAAGCAAAAGCCCCTCCCCCCTTGAGGGGGAGGGGTTGGGGAGAGGGGAATAGCGGCCGGATGACCGCGGAAGGTGCGCTTGCCACCCTCTCCCCAACCCCTCTCCCATCAAGGGAGAGGGGCTTCAAGGAGGATCAGGCCTTCACGCCGGCCTTGCGCATGATCAGCCACTGCTGGGCGATGGACAGCGTGTTGTTCCAGGCCCAGTAGATCACCAGACCAGCCGGGAAGCCGGCGAGCATGAAGGTGAAGACGATCGGCAGGAACTGGAACATCTTGGCCTGCACCGGATCGGGCGGGGCCGGGTTCAGCTTCTGCTGGAACCACATCGTCACACCCATGATGAGCGGCCAGATGCCGAGCATCAGCATGTGCGGCGGATCCCACGGGATCAGGCCGAACAGGTTGAAGATGGTGGTCGGGTCGGGCGCCGAGAGGTCCTTGATCCAGCCGAAGAACGGCGCGTGCCGCATCTCGATGGTGACGAACAGCACCTTGTACAGCGCGAAGAACACCGGGATCTGGATCACGATGGGCAGGCAGCCCGCCATCGGGTTGACCTTCTCGCGCTTGTAGAGCGCCATCATCTCCTGCTGCTGGCGGACCTTGTCGTCCTCGAAGCGCTCGCGGATCTTGGTCATCTCAGGCTGGAGCTTCTTCATCTTGCTCATGGCCTGATAGGACTTGTTGGCGAGCGGGAAGAACGCCGCCTTCACGATCACCGTGAAGATCAGGATCGCCACGCCGAAGTTGCCGACCAGCCCGGCGATGATGTCGATCGCGTAGAAGAACGGCTTGGTCAGGAAGTAGAACCAGCCGAAGTCGATGGCGAGGTCGAAGTTGGTGATGTCGTACTGCTTGGAGTAGGCGTCCAGCAGGCGCACCTGCTTGGCACCGGCGAACAGGCGGGCGGTGTCTTCCGCCGTGCCGCCGGCCGGCACCTCGACCGTCTGGCCCATCAGGTCGACCTGGAAGCGGTCCTGGTTGCCGGCGGTGGTGTGGACGAAGCGCGCGGTCTCCGTCGCCTTGGCGTCGGGGATCAGCGAGACCAGCCAGTACTTGTCGGTGATGCCGATCCAGCCGCCGGTGGTCGGCTTGGAGATGGTGCCGGCCTTCTTCAGGTCGTCGTACTTGTGCTCGTTCAGCTTGCCGTCGAAGACGCCCAGCGGGCCCTCGTGCAGGATGTAGTAGCCTTCGGTGTGCGGCGTGCCGTGGCGCGAGACGAGGCTGTAGGGCAGCAGCTTCACCGGGGCGCCGGTGGTGTTGCGCACCTTCTGGGTGACGGTGAACATGTACTGCTTGTCCACCGCGATGGTGCGCTCGAACACCAGGCCCTTGCCGTTGTCCCAGGTGAGCGTCACCGGCTTGTCCGGGCCCAGCGTCTGGCCGGAGGCGGCCGTCCACATGGTGTCGGCGGCCGGGACGGGCAGCGAGCGGTCCTCCGGCACCCAGCCGAACTCGGCGTAATAGGCGTTGGTCGCGCCGGCCGGGGCGAGCAGCACGATCTCCGGGCTGCCGCGGTCGGGCGTGGCGTGGTAGTCGGCCAGCTTCAGGTCGTCGATCCGCCCGCCGATCAGGTTGATCGAGCCGTGCAGCGCCGGCGTGTCGATCTTGATGCGGCTGCCGGCCTGCTCGGCGATGATCTGCGCGGCGTCCTTCGCCACTTCGGGCTGGGCGGCCGTGGGGGAGGGGACGTTGACCGACGCCTCCGTCTGCTGCGCCTGCTGCTGGCGCTGCTGCTGCACCTTCGGGCCTTCGTAGAAGTATTGGAAGCCCAGCAGGATGGCGATCGACAGCGCGATCGCGAGGATGAGGTTGCGTTGGTCGGTCATGGCTCCCCGAGAATCTCCAGCGGGCCTATCGAATGGGTGTGCGGCGGTGGTCGAAACGGTTCAGTGCTGATGCGCCCCGCCGCACTCGTGTGGCTTGGTGCGGCGGTCCTCCCCCGGCTCGGGCACCGGGTCGTAGCCCGACCCGCCCCAGGGATGGCAACGCAGGATCCTCCGGCCGGCCAGCAGGCTGCCCCGGATCGCCCCGTGCTTAGATAGCGCGTCCAGCGCGTAGTTGGAACAGGTCGGAAGAAATCGGCAGTGCCGGCCGATGAACGCCGACAGCGTGTACTGGTAGACGACGACCAGCCCGTACAGCACGCGGGCGAGCGGGCTCATGGTCGAGTCTCCGGATTGGATTCTTTTTCCGTGCGCCAGACGCCCAGGCGCTTCAGCCCGGCGGTCAGGTCGGCCAGCAGATCCGGCCAGGGGCGGTCCGGCGTCTCGCCGCGCGCCACCAGGACGAGATCGAAGCCCGGCAACGCGTTGCCGGGCAGCAGGAGCCGCGCCGCCTCGCGCAGGCGGCGGCGGGCGCGGTTGCGCTTCACGGCGTTGCCGACCTTGCGGCTCGCCGTCAGACCAACACGAAGCAACGGCTCGCCAGGAGCGGGCCGTTGGCGGTCATCGTGTCGGCGCACCTGCAGGATCAGGCCGGGAGCGACGTGCTTGCGGCGCGCCCCGGCCACGGCCAGGAACTCCGGCCGATTCTTCAGGCGCCCGACCTTGAGGTCCGGCGCCGTCATCGGGCCCTTAGGCGCTCAGGACCTTGCGGCCGCGGGCGCGGCGGCGGGCGAGGACCTTGCGGCCGCCGACCGTGGCCATGCGGGCGCGGAAACCATGGCGGCGCTTGCGCACGAGCTTGCTCGGCTGGAAGGTACGCTTCACGACACTACTCCGTCAGATCGATCACGGGACAAGACAAGCCCCGCGACGAGGGCGAGGCAAAACGAGCCCCGCTGTATAAGGGTGACGGTCCCGAGAGTCAACCGTGGGGGTGGGGTACTGGCGTACAGCCCTGCGGTTTCAGCACGCGCGTGGTGCCGGGCGGGTTGTTCGCCAGCTTTTCCGCCGGGCGCACCGGGCGGCGCACCAGCTCGCCGCCGCAGTTCGGGCAGCGGCGGTTCAGCGCCTGGTCCTTGCAGTCGCCGCAGAAGGTGCACTCGAAGGAGCAGATGTAGGCGTCCAGCGACTCCGGCGGCAGGTCCTTGCCGCAGCACTCGCAGTTGGGGCGCAGTTCCAGCATGGGGTGGGTCCTCAGGCGGGCGGCAGGGAGCCGCGGGTGCCGACGGACAGCTCGTTGCCGTCGGGATCGTGGACGATGAACACGCGGTTGCCGGCAGCCGTGGTGTGCGTGCCGGACTCCAGCCACACGCCGGCGGCGCGCAGGCGGGCCTCGGTCGCTTCCGGTTCGGGGCTGTGGATCTGGAAGACGATCGCCGTCTGCGGGCCGGGCGGGCGCCGGAACGGGCTGTCCGCCAGGACCAGACGCGCGCCGTCGCCCAGCGCGAACCACGCCACGCGGACCGGCTGCCCGTCCTCGTAGGTGTCCGACAGCGAGTGGATCTCCGGGCCGAGCAGGAGGCGGTAGAATGCGAGGCACGCATCGTGATTGCGCGTGCGGATCGCCAGTTCCAGAAGGGGCGGGGCGTCGGTCATGAGGCGTCGCCGTGCGGTTGCGAAACCGCCGAAACGTTAAACCAGATTCCAGGGGAAGTACAGGCGCCCGGCCCCCCCTCCTAACCTCCCCCCACTTCGCGGGGGGAGGAATCCAAGCCCCCTCCCCCGCTCTCGGCGGATCCAAAGGATCCGCCTGCCGCGTCAGCGGGATCAAAGATCCCGCGAGAGCGAAGTGGGGGAGGGATGGGGTGGGGGGCCGGTGCGAGCGCGCTTCCAACCCGTCCCGGTGCCGCGGTCGCCGCCAGACGCAGCCAGTGCCGATACGCCGCCTCGTCCACCGGTTTCCGGTGCTTCAAGCCAACCCGCAGGATCTCCGGCAACCTCGCCAGCACCCACGCATCCGTCGTCCGCGGCCCGTGCCGCAGGTTCTTCCATGTGTTTCCCGCCCACACGCGGGCGAATCGCCAGGGCAGCAGCCGCGCCGGGCAGCGCGCCAGCTCGCGGATCAGGTCGTTGCGGTGGTCGAAGCGGCGGACCAGCCCCGGCACGCGGTTCTTTTCGCTCTTGTGGTGGTGGACCATCACGTCGGGCAGCGCCATCACCCGCCAGCCGGCGCCGTACAGGCGCAGGCACCGCTCCTTCTCCTCGCCCTGGCGGTAGAATTCGGCGAGGTAGAGGCCGGTCTGCTCGATGGCTGTCCGGCGCAGCAGGTGGCCACAGCCGACGTACCACGGCACCTCGAAGGGTGCTGCGCCCTGGGGCAGGTAGACCAGCCCGTCGCGCGTCGTGATGTTGCAGGCCGCCGCCGCCACGTCCGGGTGCGAGTCCATGTAGGCGACGGTGCGGGCGAGGCCGTCGTCCTCGACGAACCAGGAATCGTCGTCCACCGACAGCACATAGTCGCCGGTCGTGTTCACGAAGCCGAAGTTGCGCGCCCAGATCAGCCCGCGGTTCTCCGGCAGGCGGACGTAACGCGCATCGGGGAACTCCGCGCGCATCATCGCGTCGGTGCCGTCGGAGGAGCCATCGTCCACCACCAGGATCTCCGCCACCCGGAAGCTCTGCCCGCGCAGGCGGGTCAGCGCGGTGCGCAGCTCGGCGCACCGGTTGAAGGTGACGATGACGGCGCTGACGGTCGGCATGTCAGGCGCTCTTGCGGTCCGCGCCGGGCAGGGGCAGCGGCACCGGCGGCGCCTTCAGCTCCTCGGGGTAGCGGTCGAGCAGGCCGGACACGTACCAGCCGGCGAAGCGCCGGAACGCCGCCGGGTCGCGCCGCACCAGCAGGTGGTAGAGCCCGTACTTGACCAACGTCTTCGGCACCGCGGCCCTGGTCTCGTAACGGCCGTGGATGTAGCCCATGTTGCGGAAATAGTAGTGGGCGCGCGCCTCCGGCAGCTCCTCGACCCAGCCGAGCCGGCCGCCGAAGAGGTCTATGCGGCGGCTCTGCGCGCGCGGGTGGACGTGGCGGGCGTGCACCGCGGTGCCCAGGCGCAGGCCGGCCCGGCGGGCGCGCAGGCCGAACTCCCACTCGTCGCCCCAGATGAACATCTCGCGCTTGATGTTGCCGATGGTCTCGAACACGCGGCGGTGGATCAGCGTGCCGTTGAAGGGGCAGACGTCGCCGTGCAGCACCCCGCCATCCCCGGCGGCGGCCACCGCGGCGTCGGCGCGGGTGTGGCCGGCGAGGCGGAAGGCCAGCTCGTCCGGGGCCTGCGCCGCCATCACCATGGCCCCGGCGATGTCCAGCCGGTGCGCCTCGGCCTGGCGCAGCAGCTCGGCCAGCGCGCCCGGCTGCGGGCGGCCGTCGTCGTCCATGGCCCAGGTCCAGAGCAGGTCGCCCTCCATCGCGCGGGCGAACGCGGTGTGGTAGGCGCCGGCCGAGCCGCAGTTGCGCTGCCGCACCACGTCGAGGTCGGGCTGCGCCGCCAGCCACTCGGCGGTGCCGTCGGTCGAGCCGCTGTCGACCACGATGATGCGCGCCGGCCGCGGCTCCTGCGCGCGCACCGCCTCGATGCAGGCGCGCAGCAGCGTCAGACGGTTGAAGGTGACGATGGCGGCGGCCACCGGAACGGTCTCAGTCATGGCGGTCCTCAGCGGGGGGCGCGGGTGATCAGCGGGCCGGGGTTCTGCTCGCGCGCGCCGAAGGCGATCCAGGCGCGCATGATCCGGCTCAGCACCACCCACAGCAGGATCGGCAGCAGGGCGAAGAAGCCGAACTTGAAGATCGTGATGCCGCCGTCGCGGTACCATTGCAGCGACAGCGGCACGAAGGTGCAGAAGAACAGCACGCCCTGCGGCGTGCGGCAGCCCTTCGTCCAGAACCAGCGGTGCACCCGGCCCAGCACGAGGCCGACCAGCACCATCGTCAGGATCATGCCGATCCAGCCGCCGCTCATCCAGCCGTCGCCGGCCAGCGAGGCGGTGAGGTTGGAGAAGTTGCCGAAGTCGTTCAGCTCCACCCACTTGACCGGCGCGCCGACCGGCTTGCCCGGCCAGAAGATGCGCGGGATCGGTTCGGTGAACAGCTGCAGGTACTGGGTGAACCACGTGTACGTGCCCGACTGCCCCGGCACCACCCACAGGATGAAGCTGAGGAAGTCGAAGTTGGCGAGATCCTGGTTGGCGAGGCTGTCGATGAAGCTGCGCCCCGGCTCGTCGATCAGCGGCGGCGCCTCGCCGCTCAGCGCCGCGCGCATCCAGGCGCGGTTGGAGCCCAGCAGGTGGAACAGGTACAGCACCGGCAGCCCGGCGGCGACCTGCCACCACGCGAACCACCGGTGCCTCGAGCGGTAGAGCAGCAGCAGCACCAGCGAGATCACCCCCATGATGATCGCCCAGCGCCCCCAGCCGAGATACGCGCGGTACAGCACGAAACCGAGGAACGGGATGAAGGACAGCGGGTTGAACCGGCTGATGAAGACCAGCCCCAGCGTCAGCGGCAGGCCGATGGCGTGCGCCTCGGCGATGTAACCGGTGGTGTTGACGTAGATCGGCTGGCCGGTGACGGGATCGCGCTCCATCTGCACGTCGCCGGTGAAGTCGAAGCTGGCGCCGTCCTGCCGCATCACCGCGGAGTAGATCGCCAGCGGCGCCAGCAGCGCCAGCGTCAGGCCGTAGGCGATCAGCTCGGCGCGGTCGAACTCCAGCTTCGGCTGCGCCTGCAGGTTCGGGCGGACGTTGCCGGCCACCCCGCAGGATATGGCGAAGGCGACCATCGCCACCGTGCTGACCGTCAGCGTGAAGATGAACTGCTGGTCGTTCGGCCAGAAGCCCATGAAGAGCCAGACGTTGTCGAAGCCGAAGAGGTGCACCAGCACCGGCCGCGCGACGAACACCAGGCCGTGGAAGATCAGATAATAGGTGAGCGGGTGGAACATGGACGCCGACCCGCTCATCAGGAAGACCGCCACGACCAGCGCGAACACCGCGGCCTGTGCGATCAGCGCCGTTTCGATCATCGGTCGGTCCCGCCCCATCCGCTGCGATTCGTCCGACCGGTGAAACAGCGTCTCCGGCGGCGGGGTCCGTTCGCGACGGGGCGCATCGGGCTTGCCCCGGGCGGACGTGCACCGCTTGCGCGTCTTGGGCGCGTGTCGGTGGCACCACCTTTGGGCCTTGGACGCGCCGCCGCCGGGCCTCCAGTTTTCGCGGGAGATACGGACGGAGGGATGATGATCCGGCGGCTTGCGGTGATGCTCGCGGTGCTCTGGGCGCTTCCGGCGTGGGCGGCGGACGGCGCCTTCCACGTCGCCCCCACCGGCAGCGACGGCGGGAGCGGCCGCGCCGACAGCCCCTTCGCCACGCTGAAGCGCGCGGTGGAGGCGGCGCGCAAGGCCGGCGTGAAGTCCATCATCGTGCGCGGCGGCCATTACCGGATGGAACAGACGCTGGTCCTCGGCGCCGAGGACGAGGGGCTGCGCATCGCCGCCCCCCCCGGCGAGACGCCGGTGTTCTCCGGCGGTCAGCGCGTGGAGGGGTTCAAGCCGGAGGCCGGCGGCGTGTTCGCCGCGCCGCTCGACCGCGAGCCGGGGTTGGACGTGGCCCTGGCCGGCAAGCGCCTGCAGGCGGCGCGCAGCGGCGACTACACGCCCGAGGACCCGATCCGCTCGGGCTGGGCGGTGGCGACCGCGGTGAAGGGGGGCGGCGACAAGCGGCGCTTCCGCTTCACCCCCGGCGCGGTCGACCCGAAATGGGCGCAGCCCGGCGTGCGCGTGCAGACGCTGGACCGCGAGCGGCTCGCCGACGACATCGCCGGCATCCAGCAGATCGACCCGGCGCGCCACACGCTGACGCTGGACGCCGACGCCTGGTACCCGCTGCGCGACGGCGCCACCTTCCGCCTGCTCGGCCATCCGGACTTCCTGAAGTTTCCCGGGCAGTTCGCCTGGCGCGCCAGGGACAAGCGCCTGCTGCTGCTGCCGCCCGACGCCGGGGCGTTCGGGCGCGAGCCGGCGGTGCTGGTGGCGCGGCTGGCGCCCCTGGTGCGGCTGGCCGGCACCTTCGCGGTCACGCTGGAGGGATTGGCGTTCGAGGACGTGCCCTACACCGGGCCGGCGGTGCTCATCGACGGCGGCGGCCGGCACCGCATCGTCGGCAACCGCTTCGCCAACGTCGGCAAGGCGCTGGAGCTGAACGGCAGCTCCGACAACGAGGTGCGCGGCAACCGGATGGAGCACCTGGGCCGCAGCGGCGTGGAGGTGAAGCCGGGCAGCACCGGCAACCGCATCGTCGCCAACACCATGGACGGGGTGGGGGAGGTGGCGCTGTTCAGCGCCGGGGTGTTCCTGTCCGGCGTGACCAACACCGTGGTCGGCCACAACGACATCCGCCGGTCCGCGCGCTACGGCATCTCGCTGAAGAACTGGAACCCGGAGACGGTCAACACCGACACGGTGATCGAGTACAACCGCATCCGCGATACCGGGCGCGAGACCGCCGACGCCGGCGCCATCGAGACGCTGGGGCGCAGCGACACCGACACCCGCACCATCATCCGCTACAACGACATCCGCGAGACCGGCGGGCTGGCCACCGACGCCGCCGGGCGCTGGCTGGAGCGCTACAAGGGCTTCGGCGTCTACCTGGACGACCTGACCAACGGCGTGCTGGTGGAAGGCAACTTCTTCATGGACACCGGCTGGGCGTCGGTCTTCATCCACGGCGGCGACAACAACCGGGTGGAGAACAACATCGCCGTGCTGACCCGGCCGAACGACCGGTTCCTGCGCCTGGAGTGGGTGCCGAAGGCCGGGGTCGCCGGGTTCCTGAAGGACAACGCGATCACGCAGAACATCATACACCTGCGCGCGCCGGTGAAGGACATCGTCGAGAGCCACACCGGCGGCCAGCCGGTGCTGAACGCCAACGTCATCGACCGCCCCGGCAGCGGCGCGGCGCCGCGCGGCCCGGCCACCGCGCGCTCGCAGCAGGGCCCGCGGCTGGCCAACCCGTATTTCGTCGATCCGGCCAACGACGACTTCCGCCTGCGCCCCGACGGGCAGGCGCGCGAGCTGGGCATCGAGGACCTGCCCTGGTCGCGCATCGGGCCGGCGGGGTATCCGGGGCGGTAGACCCTACAGCGACCGCGGGGCGGGCGCCGCCTCGCGTTCGCGGGGGGCGGGTTCGGGCTGCGGCACCGGGCCGATCAGCATCGCCACCAGTCGCTCCAGCCCCTCGCGGCTCTGCTCGTGGGCGGCCTGGGCGCGGGCCAGCGCGGCTTGCGCCGAGCGGTGCAGCGCCTCGCGGTCGGCGGCCCAGGTGCGCAGGGTGGGAAGCACCGCCCGCACGAAATCCTCGTCCACCGGCACCACGCGCCCGGCCGGGCCGAGGCCGAGGTCGCCGGCGATGCAGCCGCGCGCGTAGGCCAGCGCCGGCACGCCGGCCGCCAGCGCCTCGAACAGCACCAGCGGCTGCGCCTCGTTGTGGTAGCGGGTCGGGAAGACGAAGACGTCGATGTCGCGGTAGAACGCCTCCTTGGCCGCGCCGTCGAGGGGGCCGAGGTATTCCACCGCGTCACCGAACTCGTAGAGGCCGGCGGCGATCAGCGCCTCGTCCATGCGGCTCAGGCCCGGCCCGGCGAGCACCAGCTTGGCCGGGATGCCCTCGTCCAGCAGGGCGCGCAGCAGCGAGAACAGCGTGTCCAGCCCCTTGTCCAGGCACAGGTTGGACAGGTGCCCCAGGCGCAGCGCGGCGTGGCTGCGGCGCAGCGGGGCGGGGGCCGCGTCCGGCGGCGTGAAGATGGCGTTGGACAGCACCACCCCCTGCCGTGCCGCCGGGTACAGCGCCTGGAACCGCGCCTGCATGGCCGGCGACAGCAGGATGTGCCGGCAGCGCGGCCCGGCGACGCGGGTCAGCAGCGCCATGCGCGCCTTGCGCTTCGTCAGGTACGCGTAGGAGTGGTGGTGCACGAACAGGGCGTAGCCGAGCAGCCGCGCCACCCCCAGCAGGAAGATGGTGTACCAGCAGCCCAGCCCGGCGTCGGCCGGCATGTACAGCCGCTTGTCGGCGCGCATGGCGCCGGCCCACAGCTGCAACGCCGCCCACAGCACCCGGCCGGCCTTCACCGCGTGGTACAGCGGCCCCCGCCCGTTGTGGCCGGGGGACAGGTCGGCGGCGCGCACGGTGCCGTGCCGGCGCAGCCGCTCCAGCACCAGCGTGGTGACGCGGGACATGCCGTCGATGGGCGGCGGCAGGCGGCCGGCGACGATGATCCAGGGCGATGCGGAGCGGGCTTGCGGCGCGCGGCGGGTCGGCATGCGGCTCATCCCTCGCTCCGGCGCGCGGCGGGCAGGCGTGCCGGCAGCGGAGTGGTTTCCGGCAGGGCGTTCAGGCTGGCCAGCGCCTTCTCCACCGCCTCGGCGAAGTGCCCGGCGTCGGCGATCGGCTGGAAGGTGCGGCCCGCGAGGCTCATGCGCCGCCACTCCGCCTCGTCGCAGGACAGCGACAGCATGGCGCGGGCGAGGCCCTCCGGGTTGTCGGGCTCGACCACGTGGCCGTTGACGCCCTGGCGCACCAGCAGGTCGCGCGCCCCGCAGACGTCGGACAGCACCACCGGCAGGCCCATGGCCAGCGCCTCGTTGACCACCAGCCCGAACTGCTCCTCGGTGGAGGGCAGCAGCAGCGCCAGCGTGGTGCCCAGCGTTTCGGCGATGCCCTTCTCCTGGAGGAAGCCGCGGAAGATCACGTGCTCGCCCAGCCCGTGCCGGCCGACCGCGGCGCGCAGCTCGGCCTCCAGCGGGCCGGAGCCGCAGAGGTGCAGCGGCCGGGCGCTGCCGCCGGCGAGGTCGCGGTAGAGCGCGTAGGCCTCGACGGCGCGCAGCAGGTTCTTCTTCGGCACGAAGCGGGCGATGATGGTGAAGTGCCGTTCGGCCCACGGCGCGCCGTCCGGGGCGGGCGGCGCGCCGGCGAGTGCGCGGATGCGGTCCAGCGACAGCGTGTCGTAGCCGAGGAAGATCCGCTCCCCCGGGATGCCCAGCAGGCGCAGGTAGTCGCGCGTGCGCTCGCTGCCGGCCAGCCCGGCCTGATAGGGCGCGTAGAACAGCGCCTTGCCCAGCTCCCGCGACAGGAAGCGCGGCTTGTCGTCGAACTTCGACGCCTGCATGGCGACGAGGCGGCGCCCCATCGCGCGCAGCGTCACCGCCAGCGCGAAGACGTCCGGGTCCTCGTAGTTGCACAGGAAGGCCGCGTGCGGACGAAGCTCGGCGCAGGCGCGCAGCAGCGCGGCGTAGATCCGCGGCCACGCCACCTGATCCTTGGAACGGCCGGGGAACAGGGTGATCTTGCGGAAGTGGCGGCCCTGCCCGGTGGAGTCCCAGGCGTAGGTGTGGCTCTTCGAGCCGATCTCCAGCCCGACCACGTCGAACCGGTCGCCGAGGCGCCGGCCGACCGCCTCCAGCCGGTCCATGTGGTAGGGGCCGAACATCTCCCACGAGAAGACCAGGGTGGGCTTGCGGGTCATGTCGGCACCTCTCTTCCCCCTCTCCCCTCTGGGGAGAGGGTCGGGGTGCGGGGGTTTTCGTGGGACCGGGAGCGTCCGCGGTGCGGGTCACCCCCCCCCCTCCCGCACCCCCCACGGGCGGGGG